>NZ_JBTNDQ010000016.1:0-136450 GCF_054510915.1 Pseudarthrobacter arbutini
TCACAGTGCCGGGCCGGCGGATACCATCCCAGCAGACGCGCCGCTACGCGGGCATTACCAAATGATTCTTCGATAGCAGCTACGCGGGCATCTTTGATGAGTCAACGCGGACCGTTGCCAGTTCCCGGGGGACGGCCTAGACTCGGCCCACAACCCCAGCCGGGGAGAACTCCAGAACCCTTCACTCATCCCCTGTTCTGGGCGTGCGGATAGGTTCGTGTTCTGGGCACACAGAACAGGAATCGGCCATGACTAAGTATCTTTTCCAAGCAAATTATGTGGGCCAGGGCATCAAAGGCCTGATGCAGGAGGGTGGGTCCAAGCGTCGGGACGCGGTTGTAAAGGCCCTGGAGTCGGTTGGGGGATCACTGGAATGCATCTACTACGCGTTCGGCGAGACGGATGTCCTGGGGGTCTTCGACGTTCCCGATCAGCCCAGTGCTGTTGCCCTTTCCCTGATGATCAATTCCACCGGCGCCGTGGACCTTCATCTCACCCCGCTCATGACACCCGAGGATATTGACGCAGCCGTGGGCAAGACACCTGCCTACCGGGCCCCCGGTCAGTAACGGCTTCGACTGGGCTGCCTCGTGCAGCGCCAGTCGAACCTTCGGTCACCAGAAGGGACGGCCGGCAGGACCCACCCGAGAGCCGCGAGTTCCTTTCAAAAATATTCGAAAAAATCCGGTCTGGTTTCGGCGTCCAACCCATAGGATCAGGAAAGTGCCGCTAGGCACCACCTGACCGGCGGATTTCCAAGCCGCCTTGCCGATTGCGGGGGACCGATCGCTATGCTCAGAACTTTGAAATTTATCGCGGCAGTGGTTGGGCTGGGTCTGGCTTTGGGACTGATGCCGGCACAGGCCGCCCAGGCAGCGCCTGCCACAGGCCGGATTTCCCTCAGCCCGGCCACTGGACTGGCAGGATCCGCCGTCACAGTCAGCGGAACGGGGTTCAAGGCCTCCACCACGGGGACGGTGATCGCCGGTGCCACGACTTTTCCCTTGAAAACGGCGGCCTCGGGTGCCTTCAGCACCTCGATCACCATCCCTTCCACAGCCACTGGATCGTTGACCATCACGGCCAAGACCTCTTCCATCCAGGCCTCGTCCGTGTTCACCGTGACGGCACCGGCCCCGACGCTCCCTCCGGTCAGCACGGCCGCGCTTCGCTTCGGGGTCGCCACGGCCGGCGGCCCGCTGGCCAGCGGCGAACTGGATGAAGTGGCGCAACTGGCCGGCGAAAGCCCGTCCACCATTCTCTTTTACAAGGACTTCCTCCAGGCGCCCCCCATCGCCGAGATGAACTCCGTCCGGGCACGCGGCGCCGTCCCGCTCATCACCTGGGAACCTTGGGCCTGGGGCGGCGGAATGGAACAGCCCGCCTACTCCCTGGACCGAATTGCCGCTGGCGACTTTGACGCCCACATCACGCAGTGGGGCCAGGCACTGGCGGCCTGGGGCCAGCCGGTCCAGCTCAGATTCGCCCACGAGATGAACGGCAACTGGTACCCGTGGGCCGAAGGCGTCAACGGCAACCAGCCCGGCGACTATGTAGAAGCCTGGCGCCATGTTCACGACATTGTTGCTGCCACTGGAGCCAGCAACGTGTCCTGGGTTTGGAGCCCGAATGTTCCCTACTACGGTTCCACCGATCTCGCCGGACTCTTTCCCGGCGCCGGGTACGTGGATGTTGTAGCCCTCGACGGGTACAACTGGGGCACGTCCGCCTCGTGGAGCGGCTGGATATCGCCGCAGGATCTCTTCGCTCCGGGGATAGCCCAGTTGCGTACTCTGGCACCCGGAGTTCCCATCCTGATCAGCGAGACGGCTTCCAGCGAAGCAGGGGGCAACAAGGCTGCCTGGAACACTGAGCTTGTGTCGTATCTGGCGGCCCAGCCTGATGTTATGGGCTTCGTGTGGTTCCACCTCCAGAAAGAAACCGACTGGCGGATCAACAGCAGCGGCACCGCCGCCTCAGCATTCAAGTCCGCATTGCAGGCGCGCCGGACTCCCTGACACGGTCTTCAGGGACGCGCCTTGTTGTCCCGGCGGACCAGCCCCAGCAGGGCAACACCAATGAGCATCACGCCAAGCGCGGTCAGTAGGGCGGCCATGACGTCCAGGCCGGTGTAGGCCAGTCCGGTAGCGCCCAGAGCGGCTCCGGAAGCGGGTAGGGCGGCGTTCATTCCGTACATTTGTTAGTTGATTTCCTCTGCTGTGTATTGCGCTTCCCAGCGGTCTATCCGCCGCCGGGTGATCTTTGCCGTCAAGACAGCGCACCAGGAGGCCAGAAACCACCCGGACCGCAGCCACATAAACAATTCCTGCGGGAAAAACGTGGCTGCCATCAGGACGTCCTTCCAGTCGCGGTGCGGAATCCGCAGGGCCCGTTTGATGTCCAGCGCCACGAACAGGATTGGCACCAGCCACCAGAACAGGACGACGCGAAACACTCCCAATGAGAGTGAGAGGGCAATGACGGCGATCCACAGCAGCTTCAGGAACACACCCAGCAGACCCATGGCCTGCTGGCCCCAGTCCCGCAGGGTCAGCCGGTTGATTCCAAGGTCCAGCAGGTCTTCCACGGTGCCGACCTGCCATTTCATCCGCTGGCCCCACAGTGCTTTGAGTGTCTTCATCGAGTCGGTGTAGGCGCGGACATCGGGGGAGACCTGGCAGACAAAGCCCAGTTCCCGGATGCGGTACGTCAGTTCGAAGTCCTCGACCTGTGACGTGTAGACCCACGGCCCTTCCCGGTCGTCCCGGGCCGCGATCTGACGGAGGACGGCGTTATTGATAGCGCAGCCGGTTCCTGCCAGAACGCTGGTCCGGCCCCTCCTCAGGGCGGTATCGGTCCACGTGGCGAACTCAGCCTTCTGCAGCCGACTCAGAAATCCGGGGTCCTGCATCGTAAATTTCGACGACGAGCCACCGAGGAGCGCGCCCGTTTCCGCGCTGAACTCCCGGGACCAGGCTTCGACGGCGTTCGGGGGCAGGACCGTATCCGCGTCGAGGCAGATCACCACGTCGGCGTCGAATGCGTACTTCGCCCAGGCCCGGTTCAGGGCTTCGGATTTGCGGTGTTGCAATCGGGGAAGCTCCATGGTGGTCACCGGGTACTTCCGCGCTTCCCAGGCCGTTGAATCGGTGCAGCCGTTGGGGATGACCACGATGAGGTCCGCGGGACGGGACTGGAGCATCAGGCCATCGAGGGTTGCCCCGATTGAGCCGGCCTCGTTGTAAGCGGGCACCAGCACGACTATGTGCAGGCCCACCGAAGCTGCGGTAGCCACGGCGGCCTCCTCGGGTGGTTTCGCAGACCCCAGCGGCCTGCGAATCCATCCTGCAGGCGCCTTCTCAGATTTCGCCCCCGGATACCGTCAAGGTTGCATCAAGGACTTCGTCTGCAGAGGGCGAAGCGACGAAATCTGTCTGGTTGGCCACACTGTTGCCCAAGTAGCGGCATAATGACCTAAACTGCTTCACTGAGGCGCCTGAAATGGTGCCGTGCAGCGACGAAAGTGAACATGCCATGGCTACCGATTACGACGCTCCACGCAAGACTGACGACGAGCCTTCTGCCGAGTCGCTGGAGGCCCTGCAGGCATCCCGCAGCGGCAGTGCCCAGACCGCAGTCATCGACGTCGAGGAGACCGACACCGCCGAAGGCATCGACCTTCCCGGAGCCGATCTCTCGGGCGAAGAGTTGACCGTCATTGTTGTTCCCGAACAGTCCGATGAGTTCACCTGCTCATCCTGCTTCCTGGTCCGGCACCGGTCCCAGGTTGCACGCGAAAAGAACGGCCTGAAGTACTGCATCGAGTGCGAAGGCTGAACGGCCGACGGCGGCACTCCGGTGAGGCGCGCCGGCGTCGTTATTATGCATAACGGCAGGGTGCAGAAACGGTGTTAATAGCGTTTCGATGGCCCCGTAAAGTGCTCCAGAATTACGCCCGCGTGACCGGAACCAAGGCCGATTAACGGTTCCGTGCCGAAGCGGCAACAACCCTTTTGAGTGGCCCTGGAGACTCCTACGCTTGAGCTACCTAATCACTCGAAGGGTGGCCCACAATGAAAAAGATTCATACGTGGCTGACAGTCATTTTGATGGCTGTTGGATTGGGTTTCCTGGCTCCGGGGTCCGCCTCGGCAACCACATCGTATTGCGGGCTCGTATGGGGATCGCTGGCTGAATCAGACCCGGCCATGAGCACCGCATCCGTCACCAACGTCAGGACGGGGCAGCACTACTGCTTCGACCGGATGGTGGTTGATCTCAACGGCCCTGTTGCCGGCTACACGGTTCAGTACGTTCCGACCGTGGTCCAGGACGGTTCAGGTTTTGAAATCCCTATGCGGGGTGGCGCGTTCCTCCAGGTCACTGTGAATGCACCGTCCCACGACAGCAACTACAACGCGACATACAGCCCGGCGAACAACGCCGAACTGTCAAACGTTTCGGGATACCAGACCTTCCGTCAGGTGGCTTACGCAGGCAGCTTTGAAGGCTACACAAGCATCGGCCTCGGCGTCCGTGCACGGCTCCCGTTCCGGGTGTTCACCCTGGACGGCCCCGGATCCGGATCGCGCATGGTGGTGGATGTAGCGCACTTCTGGTGACCCGCGGTTCGCTGCTGTACTGCAGTTGAGACAAGATCAGGAAAACCAAAGAACGGCGCCCTGCTCCGGAGACTTTCCGGGCAGGGCGCCGTTCTGTGTGCTGTGGGTGGCGCAACTACTCGGGGACTACCAGCGCAGGCGTGTCCCGGCGGATGGTTTCGCCGCGGAAGAACCCCGGGCGGAGGCGTGCCATGACAACCATGAGCACGGCCCCAAGCAGCAGGATCCCGATGCCCAGGACAAAGACCAGTCCAACCCCGAAGACCTCGGAGCCGCTGCCGAACTCCGGCGCCCAGCTGTCGACGGCTGTCTGCAGGAAAACCACAAACAAGCCGACACCGCCCAGCACCGGGCAGAGCAGCCGCAGCATGAAGTTGCGGACGCTGCTGAACACGCTGTTCCGGAAGTACCAGGCGCAGGCGATGGCGGTCAGGCCGTAGTAGAAGCAGATCATCAGGCCCAGGGCCAGGATGGTGTCGTTCAGGACGTTTTCGCTGATCACATGCATCACCGCGTAGAACCCAGCGGACAGGATGCCCGCCGCCACTGTTGCGAAGCCCGGCGTCGAGAAACGCTTGCTGATGTGGCTGAACGGCGCAGGCAGCGCACCGTAGTGGGCCATGGCCAGCAGGCTGCGCGACGGCGACGTGAACGTGGACTGCAGGGACGCGGCGGAACTGGACAGCACCGCTAGCGACATCAGGATGGCGAACGGCCCCATGATCGGCGAGGCCAGCGCCGTGAAGAGGTTCTCGTGGTTCTCAGCGTTGTTCAGGCCAATCCCGGTATCGCCGACGCCGGCGAACATCATGGTGGAAATGGTCACCAGCAGGTAGATCCCCAGGACAACGACGGCGGTGAGCGTGCCGGCGAGGCCCGCGGTCTTTTTGCCGTTGGCGGTTTCCTCATTCACCGTCAGGCACACGTCCCAGCCCCAGTAGACAAAGATCGACAGTGAGATGCCGGCAGCGATCTGCCCGAACGTCTCGATCCTGGTGACGTCGAACCACTCCCAGCTGAACGGGATGGCCGTTTCCGACGTGGACCAGTTCGCGAACGCCATGCCCACGAAAAGCCCCAGGACCAGCAGCTGGAATCCGACGAGTCCGTACTGGACCAGCTTGGTGGTGTGCAGGCCGCGGTAGCTCACCCACACGGCGAGGGCCACGAACACGAAGCATGTCAGGACGTTCAACGGCTTATTGGCCGCGAGGTCCGCGAGTTCAGGCGCACCCGTCAGCTGTGACAGGAAGAGATAGAAGAAGTCCACGGCCACGCCCGCCAGGTTGGACAGGACGATGATGTTGGCGGCGAGCAGTCCCCAGCCGCCCATCCAGCCCACCCAGGGGCCAAACGCTTTGGTGACCCAGGTGAACGTGGTGCCGCTGTCCGGGGAATCGGCGTTGAGTTCCCGGTAGGCGAGTGACACCAGGATCATGGGGATGAACCCGATCAGGAAAATGACGGGCAACTGGAGCCCCGCCTCATTAACCGTGGGGCCCAGGGCGCTGGTCAGCGTGTAGGCCGGTGCGATGGTGGAAATGCCAAGAACGACGACGGCGAGGAGGCCCAGCTGCCCGCCCTTCAGTCCTTTTGTGGTGATGCCGTGCGCCGAGCCGGCCGGGTCGGTCCCGGATGGCTGGCCTGCGGGGGTGCTCGTGCGGGTGGTTTGGATCATGGTGGGCCCTTTCTACGAGGCAGCAGGCTGCTGTTGGGTGATGCAGTGGATGCCGCCGCCGCGGGCGAAGAGCTCACGGGCGTCAATGCCGACCACACGCCGGCCGGGGTAGGCCTCCGCCAGGATCTGCAGCGCCTTGTCATCGTTGGGGTCCCCGAAGGTACAGGCGATGACGCCGCCGTTGACCACGACGTGGTTGATGTAGCTGTAGTCGACAAAGCCTTCGTCATCCCAGAGCACTTCAGGGGCGGGGACTTCGATGATGGTCCACTCCCGTCCGGCCGCGTCCCTCGTGGTGCGCAGGTGCTCGATGATGTCGCGGCTTACCTGGAAGTCCGGGTGGCGGGGGTCCTGCTGGGAATGCACCAGCAGTGTGCCGGGGGAGGGGATGGCGGCCACGATGTCCACATGACCGCGCGTCCCGAACCGTTCCGAGTCGCGGGCCAGTCCGCGCGGGAGCCAGACCACCTGCGTGGCGCCGATGGTCCGGGCGAGCTCGGCTTCGACGTCGGCCCGGCTGAGTCCCGGGTTGCGGCCCGGATCCAGCTGCACGGTTTCGGTCACCAGCACGGTTCCCTGGCCGTCCACCTGGATGCCGCCGCCTTCGTTGACCAGCGCGGACACGATGTGCGTGGCGCCGGATCGGCCCGAGACTTCGCCGGCGATCAGCGCGTCCTTGTCCCAGCGCGCCCAGTCCTGGGCGCCCCAGCCGTTGAAGATCCAGTCGACGGCGCCGAGGCTCCCGTCCTGGTCCAGCACGAACGTGGGGCCGATGTCCCGCATCCACGCATCGTTGAGCGGGGCGGCAAGTACCTCGACGTTCCGGTTCAGATAGCGGGCGGCGATACCGACGTCGTCGGGGTCCACCACCACGGTGACCGGCTCAAATTCGACGGCGGCGTTGGCCACCGCTGCCCAGGTGGACCGGGCAGCGTGGGCATCTTCCTCCGTGTCGCCCAGGGTGTAACCGCCGGTGGGAAAGGCCATCCACAGCCGCTCCTGCGGAGCGGTTTCGGCGGGCATGCGCCACGTGCTCATGCGGTCACTTCCTGACGGTTGATGGAGCCTGGGGCCACGACCGCAGGGTTCCCTGACCGAGCTTGCGAGGTTAGGGGGCGGGTGGGGAGCGAAATCCCAGCCTCTTCGCCGCCGAGCGGCTGGTCACGGCGTACGGGTTCCGTAAGCCGGCCGTAGGTATCGGGGCGGCGCGTGGACAGGAAGGGGAAGAGCGTCAGCCAGTCCCGCCGCTGGTCCAGGTCGAGGTCTGCCACCAGAACTGCGGAGGCGTCACGCGGGGCCTGCACCAGGACGCGGCCGTAGGGGTCGGAGATGAAGGAGGAGCCGTAGAAGTTCAGCGTTCCTTCACTGCCCCAGCGGTTGGGGGCGATCATAAAGAGCCCGTTGGCGATGCCGTTGCCCACGATGACCTGCTGCCACAGCGGCTGGGTGTCGAATTCCGGGTGGTCCGGTTCGGAACCGATGGCGGTGGGGTAGACCAGGATCTCTGCGCCGCCGAGGGAGTAGAGCCGGGCCACCTCCGGGAACCATTCGTCCCAGCAGGTGGGCATGCCCAGCCGGGCGCCGCCCAGTTCTGCCGGCGCGTGGACCTCGTAGGCATCCGCGGCCGCCGGCCCCTGGCGGAAGAACTTGTCTTCGTAGTAGCCGGCGGTGACCGGGATGTGGAGCTTGTGCGTGCGGGCGAGCAGTTCGCCCTCGGACGACACCAGGATGGCGGTGTTCAGCCCCAGGCCGTCGTCGCTGCCGTCCGGGTTCGGTGCCTGCTGGTACAGCGAGGCATGGACAGCCACGCCGTGGCGGCGGGCCGACTCGGCAGCAAACCGGAAGGTGGGTCCGGTGAGCAGGTCCTCAGCGATGTCCGACGGCCGGGGCCGCACCGCTCCAGGGCGCGTGGTGTCATTTTCGGGGCAGGTGTCTGCAGGGTAGCGGGAAAGCGTGAGTTCGGGCAGGAAGACCACCGACGCGCCGAGCCGGGCGGCGCGGCCGATTCCTTCATCGAGTTCCGCCTGCAGGACGGCAGTGTCTGCGTGCCAGCGGTGCTGCACAACGCCCACCCGAAGGGCAGGGCGGACGGACGGCGTTGTCCGGGCCAGGGACGTGGGTGAGTCGAGGCAGGAAATTTCAATCATGTGCTTACTTCCAGTGAGACGACCGTCACTAAATGAATGACGTTCATTTAGTATGAAGGGTGCACGGCTTTCGCGCAATGGTTTAAATGAATTCCATTCTTTTGTCTCGCTCCGTGAGATTAGTAAGCTCACTGAGAAATTCGCCTCCGGCCTGCCGCGATCGATCCCGTGGCTGATAGCGTCGGGACTACTGGACCAATCGAGGAGGATTCATGAAAGCTTCACCGACCCTGACCAATAACCTGCAGGCCGTACTTGCGGACCTGATCGAGCTGCACATCCAGGGCAAGCAGGCCCACTGGAACATTGTGGGGACCAACTTCCGGGACCTTCACCTGCAGCTGGACGAAATCGTGGATGCCGCCCGGCAGTTCGCGGACGATATGGCCGAGCGGATGCGCGCCCTGCATGCCCTGCCGGACGGCCGCAGTGCCACCGTGGCTAAGTCCACCAGCCTCGCGCAGTTCCCCGAAGGCCTCATTAACACGAAGGACGCCATCGAGCGGATCGTTGCCGCGCTTGAGGCTGCCGTGGGCACCATGCGCAAGGTCCATGACGAAGTGGACGAAGAGGATCCCACCACCGCGGACCTGCTCCATGAATTCATCGCCAAGCTGGAGCAGTACGCGTGGATGGTGAACGCCGAGACCATGAAGGCCTCCGCCAGCGTCACCGCCCCTGACGCCAAGTAAGAGTCGGCCCCTAGTGAGGCCACAGGCGCCCGGCGCAGGAAGGACTTCCTGCGCCGGGCGTTTTTTGTGCGCTCGCCGGCGGGCCGGAGACGAGCGCCTAGTCCGCCGTCGGAACTTTCCGGAGTACGACGGCGGCAAGGACTGACGCGCTCGCCATCAGTACCAGCGCAATTGCCGCAGTGGTGTGGACGCCCGAATCAAACGCCAGGCGTGCTGCGCCGCGGAGCGCTTCGGCCAGCGGAGCAGGCAGGCCGGCGGCCAGCTCCACGGCGCCCGCCAGAGTTTCACCCGCCTGGTGTACTGCAGTGCCCGACGCCGTTTCCTCCACCCCGGCCGGAAGCCGGAGATTGCGCTGGTAGGAAGCGGTCAGGATGGAGCCCAGCACCGCCGTCCCCAGCAGGGACCCCACCTCATAGCCCGTCTCGGAGATGGCGGCCGCCGCTCCTGACTTCTCCGCTGGAACGGAGCCCAGGATGAGGTCATTGGAAATGGTTTCCGCTGTGCCCACGCCCAGGGCGAGGATCAGCAGCGCGGCCAGCAGGAGGGCCGGGCCGGAGCCGTGGTCACCGAAGACCACGATTCCGTAGCCGGTGGCGCTCAGGGCCAGGCCACCCGCCACCACAAAGCCCGGACGCACCTTCCGGACCAGCGGCACCACTGCCAGCCCGGCCAGCACTGTGGCCACCAGGGCCGGGATCATGGCAATTCCGGCGGCCGACGGCGTCATTCCGTCCAGGAGCTGCAGGTGCTGGGCGAGGAACAGGATGAAGCCGTTGAAGGAGAACAGGGCCAGCACGTTTGCCGTGATGGCAGTGCTGAAGACCCGGTTGCCGAACAGGGACATGTCCAGCAGGGGGCTGGCCAGCCGCTGCTGGCGGCGGACAAAGACGACGCCCATGGCCAGGCCAAAGGAAACAAGACCCACGGGAGCGGCCCCGACACCATCGGTCGCCAGCTCCTTGATGCCATACACAACGGGCACCATCACCAGCAGGGACAGGGCGATGCTGGGCACGTCCACCCGGCCCGGGCGCGGATCTTTTGATTCCGGGATGAACGCAGGGCCGAACGCCAGCAGGGGCAGCATGATGGGCACGGCGACCAGCAGGATGGCGCCCCACCAGAACTGCTCCACCAGCCACCCGCCGAAGATGGGACCCAGGGCGGCGCCGCCGGAGAAGCCGGCAGCCCAGATGGCAACGGCTAGCCGACGCCGGTTTGGGTCCGGAAAAATGTTGCGGATCAGGGACAGGGTTGAGGGCATCAACATGGCCCCGAAGAACCCCAGCATGGCCCGCCCCGCTATCAGCCACTCCGCGCTGGGAGCAAAGGCTGTTGCTGCTGATACCGCGGCGAAGCCAACACTGCCGGTCAGCAGCAGCCGGCGGCGCCCGATCCGGTCGCCCAGGCTGCCCATGGCGACCAGCAATCCGGCAAGCACCAGGGGATAGGCGTCCACAATCCACAGCAGCTGGACTCCGGTTGTCTCCAGGCTGCTCGCGATGGCCGGAAGCGCGAACGTCAACGCAGTGTTGTCCACCGCAACCAGGAGCACCGGAAACATCAGCAGGGCCAGCGCGAGCCAATCGCGCCAGGGCGCCTTGGCGGGCCCTGACGGCCTGAAATCGGCAGCCGTGGTGGATGTGCTTCGGGTGTTCTGGTTGGACTGTGCGGACAACGTCATGCCGATAACTATACCGTCCAGACGGTACAGTTAAGAAACGCGACCCGGAGCGTGCATGATTGAAGCCATGGCCAGAAATCCCGTCGCACGCGACGCAGTCCTCGACGCTTTTGAAGAACTCCTGATCGATGTGGGGGAGCGGGCTGCCACTTTGGATGCAGTGGCCAAGCGGGCAGGTGTGTCCAAGGGCGGGTTGCTCTATCACTTCCCCAACAAGGAAGCGCTGATCGCTGCGGTGCTGGAGCGGCTGGACCGATTGGCCGTCGAGGACCTCGCGCTGATGGCCGCAGCGGCCGAAGGTGCGGCGGCCTACTTCATCCGTTCCTCGCTCTGGTCCGACTCGCCCATGGACCGATCCTTCGTGGCCGCCACGCGCCTGGCTGAAGTGGCCCATGAAGAGGCCCGGCGCCGCTTTGCCGCCATCCAGCAGCAATGGCTGGACCTGATCGCGGCCGACGTCGGCACGGCCATGGCGAAAGCCGTGCTGTATATGGGGGACGGACTGTATTTCAACGCCATGTGGGAAAGCGGTACCACCGGGGACGGCCGGGGCAGGTATGGAGACATTGAGGAGCTCCTCGCTGCCGTGGAGCGGCTGCGGGACTGAACCCCGCCGACCTCATTTGCCCGGTGGCCCGGGGCGTAGGAGAATTGGACGGCGTGGCGACCATCTGCGGCCGCCACAAAATCTGAATATGCCTTTGATCTGCGGCGGGAGAGTTCTGTTAGTAGGTACAACAGGCGCCGTAGGAGCAAATCCTCCCCAGGAATCTCTCAGGCCCACGTACCGCCGCGGCCAGGCAACTCTGGAAAGTGGCAGGCCGTCCGCCTGAAGCGTCCCGGATCACTCCGGAATGTCAGGACCGCTGTGCCCACCGACGGTGCAAGCGCAGCCTAGCGGAAGCAGGCTGCGCGGAATCTCTCAGGTCCCACAGAGCGGGGAGGAACCCGAGTCGATGTGGCGCACCCTGCGCCGCCTTAGTAATGGAGTTCCTTGTGAGTGTTAATTCGGCCTCGGCCACTTTCGTTGATCGGCATATTGGTGCCCGCCGCCAGGCCGATATCGACTCCATGCTCAAGGCCGTCGGCTACGGCACTGTGGACGCGCTGGTGGATACGGCCGTCCCCAACGGCATCCGGCAAGATGTGGCACTCCGCCTCAAGGACGCCCTGAGTGAGGTTGAGGTCCTTGCCGAGCTGCGGAAGCTCGCGGCGAAGAACAAGACGGCCGTGCAGATGATCGGCCAGGGCTACTACGACACCGTGACCCCGGCTGTGATCCGCCGGAACATCCTCGAAGCCCCGGCCTGGTACACGGCCTACACGCCGTACCAGCCCGAGATTTCGCAGGGCCGGCTTGAGGCTTTGCTGAACTTCCAGACCATGGTCCAGGATCTGGTGGGCCTGCCGATCGCGAACGCGTCGCTGCTGGATGAAGCCACCGCGGTGGCCGAGGCCGTGCTGATGATGCGCCGGGCAAACAAGAACAAGGAAGCCCATGACGGCAAGACCGTTCTGGATGCTGACTGTCTGCCGCAGACCATCGCGATCGTGAAGGGCCGCGCCGAGGCCCTGGGGTTTGAGGTGGAGGTCGCTGACCTGTCCCAGGGCCTGCCCGACGGCGTCATCAACGGGATCGTCCTGCAGCAGCCGGGCGTCTCCGGCCGGGTCTTCAACCACGCCGCAGTGATCGCCGCCGCCAAGGAGCGCGGCGCCCTCGTCACGGTCGCCGCCGACCTGCTGGCGCTGACGCTGATCACCCCTCCCGGGGAACAAGGCGCGGACATTGCCGTCGGCTCCACCCAGCGTTTCGGTGTGCCGCTGTTCTTCGGCGGCCCGCACGCGGCGTACATGGCGGTGGCGAAGGGCCTGGAGCGGTCCATGCCGGGCCGCCTCGTCGGGGTGTCCAAGGACGACGCCGGGACCCCCGCGTACCGTCTGGCGCTGCAGACCCGTGAGCAGCACATCCGCCGCGAGAAGGCCACGTCCAACATCTGCACCGCGCAGGCACTGCTGGCCATCGTCTCCTCCTTCTACGCCGTCTACCACGGCCCGGACGGCCTCAAAGCAATCGCCGAGACCACCCACAGCCACGCTGCAACCATCGCCGCGTCCTTGAAGTCGGCCGGCCTGGACGTCCTGCACACAAGCTTCTTTGATACCGTCACGGTTTCCGTGCCGGGCAAGTCTGCGGCCATTGTTGCCGCAGCGGAGGCCAAGGGCATCAACCTGCGCCACATCGACGGCGACACCGTCGGCGTTTCCGCCGATGAAACCACCACCCAGGCCATCGTTGCCGGGGTTCTGGAAGCCTTTGGTGCTGCGGCGGTGGACGCGGCCGCCGGCACTGACACTGAGTTCGCGCTGGATGCCGCCGTCGAGCGTTCCTCCGGTTACCTGCAGCACCCGGTGTTCAACACGCACCGTTCCGAAACCCAGCTGCTGCGCTACATCCGCAGGCTGAGCGACCGCGACCTCGCCCTGGACCGCACCATGATCCCGCTGGGTTCCTGCACCATGAAGCTGAACGCCACGGCCGAGATGGAAGCCATTTCCTGGCCGGAGTTCGCCTCCATCCACCCGTTCGCCCCGGATTCCCAGACCGTGGGCTGGCGCGAACTCATCGGCGGGCTGGAAGCTGACCTCGCGGAAATCACCGGGTACGACCAAGTCTCGCTGCAGCCGAACGCCGGGTCCCAGGGCGAGCTCGCCGGCCTGCTGGCCATCCGCGGCTACCACCTGTCCCGTGGGGATGCCCAGCGCACCGTCTGCCTGATCCCGGCCTCGGCGCACGGCACCAACGCCGCCTCCGCCGTCCTGGCGGGCATGAAGGTCGTTGTGGTTGCCACCGCCGCGGACGGCAGCATCGACCACGCTGACCTCTACGCCAAGATAGAGGCGAACAAGGACGTCCTCTCGGCCATCATGATCACCTACCCCTCCACCCACGGGGTGTACGACGCCGACGTCACCGAAATCTGCGACGCCGTGCACGCTGCCGGCGGCCAGGTCTACGTGGACGGCGCCAACCTCAACGCCCTTGTGGGCCTCGCGCAGCCCGGCAAGTTCGGCGGCGACGTCTCGCACCTGAACCTGCACAAGACCTTCTGCATCCCGCACGGCGGCGGCGGACCCGGCGTTGGCCCGGTCGCAGCCAAGGCCCACCTGGCACCGTTTATGCCCGGTGACGCCAACAAGGCAGCCCACGAAGCGGGCCACGGCGTGGCCATCAGCGCATCCAACTACGGNCTGGGCCTACGTAAAGCTCATGGGCGCCGAAGGCCTGACTGAAGCGACCAAGTCGGCGCTGCTCGCGGCCAACTACGTTGCCGCCCGCCTGAACGAATACTTCCCGGTCCTCTACACCGGCGAAGGCGGACTCGTGGCGCACGAATGCATCCTGGACCTCCGCGACCTGACGGCGAAGACCGGCGTCACCGCCGAGGATGTGGCCAAGCGCCTCATCGACTACGGCTTCCACGCCCCCACCCTGGCGTTCCCGGTGGCGGGCACACTCATGGTGGAACCGACGGAGTCCGAGGACCTGGTGGAGATCGACCGGTTCATCGACGCGATGATCACCATCCGCAAGGAAATCGACCAGGTGGCCAACGGCGACTTCAGCGTGGAGAACAGCCCGCTGCGCCACGCACCCCACACAGCGTCCGCCGTCGTCACTTCCGACTGGACCCGTCAGTACCCGCGGGAGCAGGCCGCATTCCCGGTCCACCACCTCAAGCAGGACAAGTACTTCCCGCCCGTCGGCCGCATCGACGGCGCAGCAGGGGACCGCAACCTGATCTGCTCCTGCCCACCGCTGTCTGAGTTCGAAGACTAGGGCCCGGCAGACTGTTTCCGGTGGTGAGCTTGTCGAAACCGATCTCGATAAGCTCGATCACCGACAGTCGGTGGGTCCGCGGCATCCGGCAGCATGCTCCCCACCGTCCCCCTAACCTCGCAAGCTCGGTCAGGGAACCCGGACGGCGTGGGCCCAGCGCATGCAGAGGATATCGGGGACCCCCGAGGGATCTACTCAACCGGAGGCTTTAGACTTGTGGCTACATGTCCGCACGTAACTACGAGTACAGAACCGCGCACAAACCCCTGAGATTGGACACGGCCCCCTTGCGAGAATTCACCGCCCGCTTTGCCACAGCGGAGGAAATTGAGAACTGGGACAAGCACGTCACGGCCAACCCGAACGGCGGCAACATGTTGCAGTCCGCTGCCTACGCGTCCGTGAAGAACGGCAGCGGCTGGACCTCCCGCTTCCTGGTCCTGGAGTCTGCCGGGACCGCCAGCTACAACCTGGTGCTGGAGAAGAAATTCCCGGTGCTGGGCCGCCTGTGGTACCTGATCAAAGGTCCTGACCTGGGTGCCGTCGAGGACCTGAAGCCGGTCTTGGACGCGTGCGCTGCATTCGCCCGGAGCCGGAAGCTCAACGTCTTCACCATCAAGATTGAACCTGACATTGTGTCCACCCCGGAAGCCCGGGCACAGTTCGCCGCCGCCGGCCTGGTGAAGGCCCCGAACATCCAGTCCAATGACTCCACGGCGCTCCTGGACATCGCGGCACCGGAGAACCAGGTGTTCCGGTCCATCTCCTCCCGCGCCCGCAACGCAATCCGCCGGGCAGAACGCGAAGGCTGCACCGTGGCGCAGCAGGAGCCAGGCCCGGAAACGTACCGGGCGCTGTATGACCTGATGGCCGACACGGTGAACGCCAAGGGTTCCATGCCTTTGCGCAGCCTCGAGTACTACACGCGCTTCTGGGACGAATTCTGCACCCGCGGCCAGGGCAGCTTCTTCTTCGTTTATGAGGACGGCAAACCCAGTGTGGGCGCCTTTGTGATCAACTACGGATCCAAGGCAACCTACAAGGACGGCGGCTCCACCCAGAACAGGAAGCAGTACGGCGATTCGCACCTGGTCCAGTGGCAGGCCATCCGAAGAATGCAGGAACTCGGCTGCATCGAGTACGACTTCTGCGGCACATCGCCCTCCGGCCTGATCAAGGACAAGACCCACCACCTGTACGGCATGGGCATGTTTAAGACGAGCTTCACCAAGACGGTGACGGACTTCGTCGGCTGCTACGACTACGTGCTGTCGCCCGTCAGGCACACCCTGTGGGTCAAGGGCGCGGAACGGGTCTTCCGCCGGCTTGAAACCGAACGCACCGGCCAGCAGTTCTACTGACAGCCCACCAGCCATTCTCACCATCCACACCACGAAGGCCAGAGCCTGCCCCAGGCGGCAGCCCAGCCATAGATGAGGTTATTTCTGTGAATCCAACCAAGGCCGGAGCCGGACTCGAGCTCAGCGTCCTCAGCGATGCCGAGTTTGAGTCCTTCTCCCTCAAGCATCCGCAAAACAACTTCATCCAGTCCGCTGACTTCACCCGTTTCCAGCGTGCCCGCGGTCAGTCAGTGGAACTGTTCGGTGTAAGGCGCGACGGCGATCTGGTCGCCGCCGGGAAACTGAACTTCACCACCAACCGCTGGGGCTACAAGGTGTGCGAGTGCGCCAAGGGCCCCCTCCTGGACTACACGGACGCCGCACTGGTGCGTGACGTCGTCGGACTCCTCAAGGAACGTGCCGCGGAGCGCAAGGCTGCTGAACTCCGGATTTCCCCGAACCTGACGTACATCGCCCGTGATGCCGACGGCGCCGAACACCCCGAGATCGTGGACAACAGGCCGCTCGTGGCGGAACTGGCGGGCCTCGGGCTTGAACACCAGGGCTCGGACATGAACTTCGCCAACGTGAACTGGATGTTCATCAAGCAGCTCAGCGGCGTCTCGGACGCCGAGGAGCTCATCATGGGTACCAGCTACCGGACACGGAAGGCCATCCGGAAGGCTGAAAAGAACGGTGTGTTCCTGGAGCAGGCCACTTTGGAGTCCCTTGACGAGTTCTACGAGGCGCTGAGCACGGCGGGGGACGAGAAGGGCTTCTTCTACCGGGAACGCGAATACTACGAACAGCTCCTGCGGACCACCTCGGCCGAGTTCACCAAACTCATGATGGCCAAGATCGACATCCCCGCGTACCGGAAGTCCATCACCGAACGCCTGGAAGCGGAATCCGCGTCCGCAGCCGAACTCCGCCGTGAAGTTGAAGAGACCGGCAGCAAAAAGAAGGCCAACCGGCTCAAAGTGGTCCAGGACCTCGTGGACAGCTACGAGCGCAGCCTCAAGGACATCGAGCGGTTCCCGGACTCGGTGGGTGTGGCTGCAGTGGCTGCCATCCACTTTGTCTGCTTCGGCGACGAGGTGGTTTGCGTTATCGGCGGCACCAAGCAGGACTACATCTACTTCAACGGCGCCACGTCCCTGTACTGGGGAATGATGCTGCACGGGCTGGACAAGGGCTACTCGCGCTACAACTTCTACGGCACCTTCGGCATCCAGGGACAGGACGAAGAAGGCCACGGCGGCTACGAGTTCAAGAAGGGCTTCGGCGGCGACGTGGTCCAGCTGCTGGGTGACTTCGTGATGCCCGTCCGGCCGGTAGCCTTCCAGGCCAACCGCCTGGTCCGCGCGGCCATCGCGGCGGCGCGCACCCTGCTGGGCAAACTGCCACTGAAGCGCCAGGCCTAACACCAAACCACGAACTGCCAGAAAGGGAGGAGCACCAAGGTGAACGATCGACCTGAAAACCCAAGGCGCAGGCCTCCCACCGACGGTCTGCCCAAAACAGAGCCGCTCACCCCCTCCCAGCTCCGCCAGGATGCCGCGGCCAAGCGGATGCTGCGGCGCCTGGTGCGGGGGGAGAACCCGCCGACGGCGCCACTGAGCATTGTGGACAGGCTCGCCGGAAGCCCCTACGCCAACCCCATGATCCAGGTGGGAGGCGTGGACACCTCCGCACGCAAAACCCTGGACTTTTCCCTGCACCTGGCCGAGACCATGTTCCGGTACGGGGCAGGCGCCTTGGAAGTGGAGACGAGCATTATTGCCGTCACCGCGGCGCTGGGGCTGAAAAACATCGAAGTGGACATCACCAACCAGTCGGTGGCTATTAACTATGCGCCCAAGGACCAGACGCCCATCTCGCTGCTTCGGGTTGTGCGGTCCTGGACCAACAACTATGCCGGGCTGGCCAAAGTACACCGGCTGGTGACGGACATCGTGGCCGGGGGAGTGGGCCGCGATGAAGCCATCCGCCGGCTGGACGAGGCCATCACCAGCCCCAAACCGTTCCCGCGCTGGATGGTCACCATAGCGTTCGGCGTGTTCGCCGCAGTTTTTGTGGGTGTGCTCGGCGGCGGGCCGGTGTCCTCGGGCATTGCCTTCGTGGCCAACATCGGTGTCAGCCTGCTTGCCCGCCAGCTGGGTCGGTGGCGGGTTCCGGACTTCTTTACGACGGCGGCATGCGCCTTCGCTGTCACGCTCTCCGCGTTGCTGTTGTGGCGCTTTGACCTCACCAATGCACCGGCGATTGTGGTGGTGGGAGGCATCCTCCTGCTCCTGCCCACCGGACGCCTCGTCTCCTCGGTCCAGGACGCCATCAACGGCTTCCCCGTGACCGCCGCGGGCCGGTTCCTGTCCACGTTGCTGACTTTCGGCGCGATTGTGGCCGGGATCGCGGTGGCCTTTGTGGTGGGCGCGATGACCGGAATGCAGCCCATTAGTGTCACCCAGACGTTCCCGCCTGCATACGATCTCTGGGTCCTGGTGATCTTTATCGCCGTCGCAGTGATGGCCATCGGCATAACGGAGCAGACATCGTGGGAGCTGCTGCTGCCTACCGCAGGCGTGGGCGTGGTGGGCTATTTTGTGCTGCTTGGTGCCGCGACCCTCGGCGTGGGTGACCGGTTCTCCCCGGCGCTCGCCGCCGTCGTGATTGGCCTGCTGGCGCGGGTGGTGGCGTTGAAGATGGGCGCACCGCAGCTGGTGGTGGCCGTCCCGGCGGCCCTGATCCTGCTGCCTGGGCTGACCATTTTCCGGTCCATGTATGTGCTGACCATTGAGGAATCCGAAATCCTCCTCGGCGCCGGCGGTATGCTCAACGCCGGCGCGATCGTCCTGGGCACAGCCGCCGGGATCGTCCTCGGCGACACCCTGGCCCGGCCGCTGACACGCAGCCTGGCCAGCAACGAACGCCGCCGCGCCCGGCGGCGCTAGGTACAGCTCAGATCTTCCCTGCTTAGATCTTCCCCACGGGCAGTTTCTTCTCGGCCTGGAAGTCGTCCTCCACCCGGCCCTGGGCCCAGTAGCCGGACAGCGAAACCTGGCTCCGTTCCAGGCCGCGCTGGACGAAAAACACGTCCCGCAGGCTCTTCATGTAGCCGCGCTCGCCATGGGCAAAAACGTCAACGCGGCCCGTGGGCCATTCGGCGTCGGCCACCGCTGAGACGAGGAGGTCCCCGGCGCCTGCCGGCGCGCCGTGGCGGCGTAGCCAGGTCACCTTAACGCCCGCCGGGGACGCAAGGGGCTGGATGTCGGCGTCGCTGTCCACCTCGATAAACGCCAGGCCGGTCGCTTCAGCCGGCAACGATTCGATGGTGGCGGCGATCGCAGGAAGTGCGGCTTCATCGCCGGCAAAGAGGTACCAGTCAGCGTCAGGCGCCGGGTTGTAGGCACCGCCCGGGCCGGTGAAGGTGAAGGCGTCCCCGGGCTTGGCGGCAGCCGCCCAAGGGCCGGCCAGCCCTTCGTCACCGTGGATCACAAAGTCGATGGCGAGTTCCTTGGCCTCGGTGTCCACCCAGCGGACCGTGTAGGTCCGGGTGAAGGGCCACTGCTCGCGGGGCATGGATTCGCGGATGGTCCACAGGTCCAGGGGCTGGGCATAGTCAACGCCGGGCTGCGGAAAAACGATTTTGATGTAGCGGTCCACGAAGGTGTTGTTCACGTAGGCGGCAAAACCTTCGCCGCCGGCCACGATCCTGACCATGTGGGGCGAGAGTTCTTCGCGTCGAATGACCGTGAGATCGATCTGCGGACGTGTTTTTTTCGTGGCATTGGTGGTGGCCGGAAGAGTGCTCATAAGGCAAGCCTAAGCTAAGGGACCGGAGGGAGTTCCCAGGTTACGCCAGGGCATCCCTGGTCCTGCAGCAGCTGGTTGATGGTGCTGAAGGGCCGGGAGTCGAAGAATCCGCGCGACGCCGACAACGGGCTGGGGTGGGCGCTGGACACGACCGCCGCGCCGGGCAGGAGGGGCCGGACGCTCTCCGCGTCCTTGCCCCACAGCACCGCCACCAGCGGCGACGGCCCGCCGTCGGAAGTGCGCCGGCTGGCCACCGCGGTGACTGCCGCCGTCGTGATGACCTCCCAGCCTTTGCCCCGGTGGGAGCCGGCTGCCCCGGCGCGGACGCTCATGACCCGGTTAAGCAGCAGGACCCCTTGGCTGGCCCAGGCGGACAGGTCGCCGTGGACGCGCGCCGGAAGGCCGAGGTCGGACTCCAGCTCGCGGTAGATATTCGCCAGGCTCCGCGGGATGGGGCGGGTCCGCCCGTCAACGGCAAAGGACAGGCCGATCGCGTGGCCCGGAGTCGGGTAGGGGTCCTGGCCCACTACCAGGACCTTCACGCCAGCCAGCGGCTGCCGGAAGGCGCGCAGAACGTTCGACGGCGCCGGCAGCACCCGGTGCCCCGCGGCAACTTCGGCGGCCAGGAAGCCCAGGACGCCGCGCAGCTCACTCTCTACGGGGCCCAGCGCCTCCGCCCAGTCGGCAGCCATCAGCTCACTGAGCGGCAGGGCGGCCATCTCGGCAAAGCCAACGGCCTCCGCCGGGTCCGCTGTCAGTTCGAACAGCGCGTCAGATTCAAACACGCTCCCATTCTCGCAGGGTTGCCGGACGCCGCGGCCGGGGCGCAAATGACAACTGTGTTATTCACGCCGTAGCATGGGGAGGAGATTTTGTAACTTGACCGGTGATTCAGCGAGACCAGCGAAGGGGTGTGCCGTGGCGGAACCTGCTCGGGAACATATGCCGGAGCCGGAGGAGCGCGGTTCTTTGCTGGCTGACTTTACCCTCCGCGACTCCCCGTTGAGCGAGCGCGACCAGCAGATGCTGGCACTGGAGCGGCAGTGGTGGAAGTACGCCGGGGCCAAGGAACAGGCCATCAGGGAGCTGTTCGATCTGTCCGCGACCCACTACTACCAGCTGCTCAACGCCCTCATCGACACCGAGGCTGCACTGGCCCACGACCCCATGTTGGTCAAGAGATTGCGTAGACTACGTACGTCGCGTCACCGGGCACGCACTGCACGACGCCTGGGTTCCGACGCCTGACCACGCTCGTGCTGAGCCATCAGCAGCAATCAACAAGGACGTCTCCCCACCATGACCAAATACGCTCGGGATGAATTCGACAAGGTTCCGGAGTCCGCCTCGCGGCAGGGCGTCCACCGTGCGGCCTCGGCGCCTGCCCGGCGGAAGCTGTGGCCCATCCTCGCGGTGGGGATTGTGGCATTGGCCATTGGAGTGGTGTCCTTCCTGATCCTTCCCAAGCTCGGGTTCACCCAGGCCGGCAGTGAAGCCTCCACCAGCCTGGAATCAACCGCTGCCCCTGAGGCAAGCGTGGCACCGTCGGCCACTGCTGAAGCCTCCACGGACCCTGAGCCCTCCAATAGCCCTGACGCGGAGCCCAGCGCTTCGCCCAGTAACATTCCCTCCGCGGTTGTGCTGGACAAGACCCAGGGCGTGGCCATCTACAACGCCGCCGGTAAGGCCGGGCTCGCCGGACGCATCAGCTCGATGGTCCAGGCCGATGGCTGGACGCTGGGTCAGGTGGGGAACTGGGGCGGCGCTCCGCAGCAGACATCCGCGATCTTCTATTCGGGCCCGGCGCAGAAAGCCAACGCCGAAGCAGTCTCCGAACTCCTGAACATCCCCACGCTGGTGGAGAGCCAGGACTTCCAGGTGCCGTTGGTTGTTGTCCTGGGGCCGGGCTACCAGTAGCGTCTCGCGGTCACGCCCGAATAACTTTTGGGCACCGGAGCGGCCGTGTGGTTCGGCCCGCCGGATAGCTTGTCGCTAGAGTGATTTCAGGCTTCGGTCCGTAACAAGCGGCACACTTCCGACGGGGACCGACGGCACGACGGAAAAGAGTGGACATCATGGCATTGGGAACGGTTAAGTGGTTCAACGCCGAAAAGGGCTACGGCTTTATTACGGTGGACGGCTCCGCGGACGATGTCTTTGTGCACTGGTCGGCCATTGAGGGCGAAGGTTACCGCGCCCTGGATGAGGGACAGCGCGTCGAGCTTGAAGTCGGCGAAGGCGAGAAAGGCCCGCAGGCAGAAAACGTCCGGCCCGCTCAGTGATCTCCCGCAGCTTGCGTTCAACAATCGTCCTCACAACCACAGGGGCGGCACTCTTGCTCGCCCTGGTCGGCTGCGCTGGGGCTGGCGGCAACGCCCGCGTTGACTCCGCTGAAGCATCCGGTGACGGCACGCTGCGGATCGGGCTGATCCAGGACAGCACAGGGGAGCAGGCCTTCCTCAACGACTCGCAGCTCGCCGCGGCCCAACTGGCAATCAAGGAAATAAATGCGGCCGGCGGACACAAGGGCAGGCCTGTAGATCTGGTGGTAGGCGCCGGTGATGGCGCCGACGCCCAGGCCAGGAATCTGGCCTCAGCCAAGGTTGATGCGGTGATCGGCCCCACGGATTCGAGTCACGCCGCCGCCGCCATCGACGTCCTCTCGGCCGCGCGCGTCCCGCTCGTGTCGCCGGCCAACTCCGCTGCCGGCCTGTCCCGCTACAAGAGCGGCGGCTATTACTTCAGGACGGCCGCGGCGGACGTTGCCCAGGCCTCGGTGCTGGTGAAGCTGGCCAAGGACGGCGGCGCCAAGAGCCTTGCCGTGGTCCACCAGGACAGTGACTACGGCAAGGACGTTTCGGCCGCGGTGACCGGTGCCGCCAAGAACGCCGGCCTGGAAACCGTTTCCACGACCGCATTCAAACCCGGCGACGCCGGTAACGCTGCAGCTGCTGCCAAGGCCGCCACTCCTGACGCTGTAGTGCTGATCGCCAGGGACGACGCCCAGGGCGCCATCGCAGAGCTCAATAACGCGGGACTTTCGGGCAAGAGCATCATCCTGAGCGACGGTGCCTTCGCCCAGTACGGCTCGGGACTTGGATCCAAGGCGCTCGACGGCGCCCGTGCAGTGGTGCCGGGCCTGTTGCCGTCTGCGGACTTCCAGGCCCGTCTTGTGTCGGTCAACCCTGCCCTGAAAGACCTTTCGTTCGCCGCAGAGACCTACGACGCCGTGAATCTGGCGGTTCTGGCGGCAGCGAAGGCTGACGACGATGCCGGCCGCTCCATCGCCGCCAACCTGATCGCCGTCTCCGGCGGGACAGCAGGCGGGCAGCCCGCCGCGCAGGCCTCGGGCCCGGCCACCAAGCCGTGCCTGTCCTACACCGACTGCCTCGCGGTCCTGAAGACCGGGGCAGGCATTAATTACGACGGCGAATCGGGGCCGGTTGCCTTCGACGCCAACGGTGACATCACCACGGCCAACTACATGGTGTTCACCTACGGCGCAGACAACAGGGCAGTGCTCAGCGGCCGTGAGGCGGCAGGCCGGGCCGCAGGCTGATCGCCGGTGGCGAACGGGCCGCCCTGACAGGGCCATTTGCGGGACCTTTCGCTTGCACTCTCACCTAGGGAGTGCTAATTATTGAGTTAGCACTCCTACGTACCGACTGCTAAAGCAACGTCCGGTTTGTCCGGCATCGGGCTTGGCGGCGGTCGTGGAGCGAGAGAAATACCTAGCTGGAGTGAGATCCCCAGCCGCGGCATACAGAGGCCGCCGGTGAAGGATCGTCCGTCGCGGGCACTGCAGAGAGGTTCATTCTTAACGACTGTCCCGAAAGGACTACTGCCGTTATGGCCAAGATCATTGCATTTGATGAAGAGGCACGCCGCGGTCTTGAGCGGGGCCTGAACATCCTCGCCGACGCCGTCAAGGTCACCCTCGGCCCGCGTGGACGCAACGTCGTCCTCGAAAAGAAGTGGGGCGCCCCCACGATCACCAACGATGGTGTTTCCATCGCCAAGGAGATCGAGCTGGACGACCCTTACGAAAAGATCGGCGCCGAGCTGGTCAAGGAAGTTGCCAAGAAGACGGACGACGTCGCTGGCGACGGCACCACCACGGCTACCGTGCTGGCGCAGGCCCTGGTCAAGGAAGGCCTGCGCAACGTCGCGGCCGGCGCTGACCCGCTGTCCCTCAAGCGCGGTATCGAGAAGGCTGTAGCGGCCGTCACGGTTGAGCTGCTGGCCTCCGCCAAGGAAATCGAAACCAAGGAAGAGATTGCGGCTACTGCCTCCATCTCCGCCGGTGACGACGAAATTGGCGCCCTGATCGCTGAAGCCCTGGACAAGGTGGGCAAAGAAGGCGTCATCACCGTCGAGGAGTCCAACACCTTTGGCCTGGAGCTCGAGCTCACCGAAGGCATGCGCTTCGATAAGGGTTACATCTCCGCTTACTTCGTTACCGATACCGAGCGCCAGGAAACGGTCCTTGAGGACCCGTACATCCTGATCGTCAACTCCAAGATCTCCAACGTCAAGGAACTGGTTGCTGTCCTGGAAAAGGTCATGCAGTCCAACAAGCCGCTGCTGATCATTGCCGAGGACATCGAGGGCGAGGCCCTGGCCACCCTGATCGTCAACAAGATCCGTGGCACCTTCAAGTCCGTTGCCGTCAAGGCTCCGGGCTTCGGTGACCGCCGCAAGGCCCAGCTGGCCGACATCGCTGTACTCACCGGTGGCCAGGTCATCGCCGAGGAAGTCGGACTCAAGCTGGAGACCGCCGGACTGGAACTCCTGGGACGCGCCCGCAAGGTTGTTGTCACCAAGGACGAGACCACCATCGTTGAAGGTGCCGGCGACGCCGACCAGATCGCTGGCCGCGTTTCCCAGATCCGTGCCGAGATCGAAAACTCCGATTCGGACTACGACCGCGAGAAGCTGCAGGAACGCCTGGCCAAGCTGGCCGGCGGCGTTGCAGTCATCAAGGCCGGTGCCGCAACCGAGGTTGAGCTCAAGGAACGCAAGCACCGCATTGAGGACGCTGTCCGCAACGCGAAGGCTGCTGTTGAAGAAGGCATCGTCGCCGGTGGCGGCGTTGCGCTGATCCAGGCCGGCGCCAAGGCGTTCGCGAACCTGAACCTGACCGGTGACGAAGCAACGGGTGCGAACATCGTCCGCGTTGCCATCGACGCCCCGCTGAAGCAGATCGCCTTCAACGCCGGCCTCGAGCCTGGCGTTGTTGTCGACAAGGTCCGCGGCCTGCCTGCAGGCCACGGCCTGAACGCAGCAACCGGCGAATACGTCGACCTGCTGGCTGCCGGCATTAACGACCCCGTCAAGGTAACCCGCTCTGCCCTGCAGAACGCGGCTTCCATTGCCGGTCTGTTCCTCACCACCGAGGCCGTTGTGGCCGACAAGCCGGAGAAGAACGCTCCGGCCATGGGTGGCGGCGACGACATGGGCGGCATGGGCGGCTTCTAGTCCCCAGCGCCCGGACTACGTTCCGCGCAAACCATAATGCGGCCCCCTCCACTGGAGGGGGCCGCATTTGTTTTCGCTACTTGCGGGCCGTGGCCAGCATCCCTTCGACTTCCTTCTTGAACGCGTCGGCGGCTGCCTGGGGAGTCAGCCGGTCGTACAGGACTTCATCGGTAAACCGCTTGATGACGTTCTGGACGCTGCCGGCACCCACCGGCGGGACGGGAGGTGCGTCGGCGATGTCCGGCGCAATGTCCTTCAGGAAGGCCACCACAGTGATGTCTGCCGGCTTGAGCGCCGGTGTGATGCCCTCGACGATCTCAGAGTTGCTGGGGACTCCGCGGTCTGTCATAAGGATCGCGCCTGCCGCGGGGCTGTTGGCCAGGTAATTGATAAAGGTTGCGGCGGCTTCCGGGTGCTTGGACCGTGAGGACGCGGACCAGAACATGGTGGGCTTGTAGTACATGCCGTTGTCCGCAGACTTCCCGTCGGTGCTGGGGGCGCGGAGCATCCTGATGCTGCTGCCCGTGGTGGTTTCCAGCGATCCCAGCTGGTTAGTCCACCACCAGGCCATGCCTACCCGGTTGGTGCCGAACAGGCTCTCCTCAAGGCCTGCGCCGGAGTCCTCGGTGGCCACCGTGGCCGGCGGGCTCGCCTGGGAATCGCGCTGTTCCTTCAGCCGTTCCCAGAACGAAGCGGCCGTAGCGGTGTCGAAGTCCAGTTTTCCGTCCTGGGAGTAGAGGTTCTCGCCGTGCTGCCGAAGCCAGATGATGAGGTCCGCCTCGTTGCTGCCATAGGCTGCGCCGTAGCTCTTCCCGTCACCGGCCGCGCTGAGTTTCGCGGCAGTGTCCATGAAGTCGTCCCAAGTCCAGGTGGTGTCGTCGGGGACAGGCACGTTTGCTGCCTCAAAGACCTTGGTGTTTGCCATGATGACGTAGGCGTTCTTCCCGGTGCTCAACCCGAACTGTGCGTTGTCGTACTGGCCGGACTCCAGTGATTCCTTGTCCAGCTTGGAGGTGTCGATCCCGCCCTGTTTGGCCAGGTCCAGCAGCGCCCCTCGGCCACCGTACTCGGCGATGTATTTCTGGTCCATCTGGATGACATCCGGTGCGTCATTGGCCGCGGTCGTGGTGGCTAGTTTGTCCCAGTAGCTGGCCCATTCGCCCGGCTCGGATTCGATCTTGATGTTGGGATGTTCCGCCTCGAACGCGTCGATGGCTCTCTCTGTTTGGGCGTTGAGGTACTCGTTGCCCCACCACGCGAAACGCAGGGTGACTTCGCTGGTTTCGCTGGAGCCGGCGGGTGCACCGCAGCCTGTGGCGAGCAGTGAGACAGCGACGGCGACTGCGCCGAACTGGAACGTCCTGCGGCTGATGGCCCGAATCTTCATTGATGTGCCTTCCTCAAAAGGGTGGAGGTCCACCCCGGAGCGTGTCCCGTGACGGCGTCGGTGCCGGTGGGGAAGCCTCGACTGAGAAAGCGCTTTCCCGGTCAGGATTCCGATTCTGCCGCGCTTCGGCTTCGGCGTCAAGGCTTTTCGGTAAGCGGTTTCCCAAGGGCTGGTGAACCGGTTGTCGGCGCTGTCTGGCAGGATGGTTAAGTGACAATTACTGCAGCGGCCGACGGTTCGGCTTTAGGAAATCCCGGCCCGGCCGGTTGGGCCTGGTATGTGAACGACGACTGCTGGCGTGCGGGGGGATGGCCGCACGGCACCAACAACCAGGGCGAGCTGATGGCCGTCCTGGATCTGTTCCGTGCCACCGCCCACGTCCCGGAGGAGGACCTGAGGGTCCTGTGCGACAGCCAGTACGTGATCAACTCCATCACAAAGTGGATGCCGGGCTGGAAACGCAAGGGGTGGCGGAAGGCCGACGGCAAACCCGTCCTGAACGTGGAGCTGCTCAAGGAACTTGACCGGGAAATCGTCGGCCGGAAATACACCTTCGAATGGGTCAAGGGCCACGCAGGCCACGACCTCAATGAGGCAGCCGATGTCCGCGCGCGTGCAGCGGCCACCGCGTACCAGCAGGGTGTGGCAGCGCGTTCAGGCCCGGGCTTCGCGGGAGCCCCGGCAGCGGTTGGCCCAGCAGTTGATAGCCGGGTTGCCGTCAGCTCTGGGGCAGTCACCGCACTGACCAGCCCCGACGCCGCCACTCCTGCCAGCCTTCAGGCCGCCACCACAGCCGGCGGTGCTGGCTCCGACGGTCAGGGCTCGTACGGCCAGGACTTCTTCAACCAAAGCCCCTACGACGAGCCGGACCTCTTCAGCGAGCTGGAGAGCGACTCCTTCATCCCGTCGGAGTCCGCCGGGGCCGAGATGAGCCCCGAAGCGATCGTCGAGGCCCTCGAACGCGAGTTGTCGGGCCCCGACATCCGTGGCGACATCGGCCGCACCGGCGTCCTCCTGCACCCTGATTTTATGGAGATCGGAACCTCGGGCAGGGTATGGACCCGTGACGCCACGATGATGGCACTGGAAGAGGAACCAGGGCAGCACACTGAACTGGAGATCCTGGGTGCGGACCGCATCGGCACCAGCGCGATCCTGCTGACGTGCCGAAGCTACTCGCGCTCAGGCACGGCTCTCCATAGCTCACTGTGGGTCTTGGACGGCAACAGATGGCGGCTCCGATTCCGCCAGGGGACGCCGGAGGCGTAGAAGCCATTTCGGCTGCGGACTCAGCTGAAGCGCTGGGTGTTGCCCTGCTCGGCCTGGGCGTAGGTGGACGCTGCTGATGCCAGGGCCATGTTGATGGATGCCAGCGATGCCTCCACCTTGCCCTGGGTGAGTGTCCACTCGGTCACCAGGGCCTGGAAGTTGTTGGCAGCCGAGCCCCGCCAGGTGGACTGCAGTTCGTCCAGGCCGCGCTTCATGGTCTGGACGTCCGAGCTGATCCGATCCACGGTTGCTTTGACGTTGGCCGACTTGAGCTGAAGGAGTTCGGTGTCCACGGAAATGATGCTCATGGCTTGCTGCCTCTCGAAGTAGTGGGACAGCATCTGCTGCCCGCCCGGCTGCTCCGGGCCACTACAGCGAGCCTACGGACGGGCACTGCCCGCACGCCACGCTCCATGGCTATATGTGGATAACCTTGCCATCTCCGTGGCCTCCGTCCACAGGATCGCCATCCTGCGTGGCCGTTGCGCCCGGGTGGGCTTCCCCCACGTGGTCATCGCCGGCGTGAGCCTCGTCGGTGGCGTCGTCCCGGACCGGCAGGCTGACCACCAGCGTGGCCCCGCCGCCGTCGGTCTTTTCCACCCTGACGGACCCGCCGTGCGATCCCACGATGGCCGCGACAATCGCGAGCCCCAGGCCGCTTCCGCCGGTCTCGCGCGTCCGGGACGTGTCCGCGCGGTAGAAACGCTCGAACACCTTGGACGCGTCCTCTTCGGAGATGCCAGGGCCGTGGTCACGGACCTCGATCACCGCGAGCGGCTGCCCGCCGTCGGAGGTCCGGACCCCGACGGCTAGTTCGATCGGGCTGCCGTCCGGGGTGTAGCGCAGGGCGTTCCCCACGAGGTTCCCCACCACCTGCCGCAGTTTTGCTTCGTCACCGAGCACCGGCGCGGGGGCGGCCGGATCGTCACTAAGACCGGTCAGGGAGATGGGGCGCGAGCGGTCGCTTGCCTGCGTGTCCACCACCGCATCGTGGGCAATCAGCTGCAGGTCCACGGGCTTTTGCTGGAGCGGGCGCTGTTCGTCCAGCCGCGCCAGCAGGAGGAGGTCCTCCACCATTGAACCCATCCGTTTGGCTTCGCTTTCGATTCGGCCCATGGCCGTGGCCACGTCCTCGTCGGTGGCCAGCGCGCCATGGCGGTAGAGTTCGGAGAAACCCCGGATGGTCACGAGCGGGGTACGCAGCTCGTGGGAGGCGTCGGCCGCGAACCGGCGCATTCTGCCTTCGGAGGCTGTCCGGGCGGCGAAGGCCGTCTCGATATGTGCCAGCATGGCGTTCAGCGAGCTCCCGAGCCGCCCCACTTCAGTGCCGGGATTTTCGACGTCCACACGCCTGGAAAGGTCGCCCGCGGCGATGGCGGCTGCGGTCTTTTCCACCTTGGCCAGCGGACGGAATGACCGGGACACGGTCCAGCTGGCGATCAGGGAGGCCAGCAGCAGGGTGAGCAGGCCAACGCCGGTGACCACCAGGGTGGCGTGCTTGAGGACATCATCCACGCTTTGCAGCGGCAAGCCGATGACAACGACGGCGGGACGGCCGATATAGAGCACGGTCACCGCGACCACCCGCCAGTTCTGGCCGTCGGTGCCCCTGACCTGGTACGGGCGGGTGCCCCGGTTCTGGGCGTCCTCAACGGAGATGGTTGCGATGTCGGGATGGTCATCCGGATCGCCGCCCAACAGCTGGGGGTCCTCACCAGGGGTGTACAGGATCAGCGAGTAGTCAGTGGGGACCATCGGGTTGGTGGGTGCCTGCAGCTGGGTGAACGAGCGCTGCTTGCTGGCGAGGTCGACGGCGGCGTACAGCTTGTCATCCACCTGCGCCTGGAGGTAGCTGTGCAGCAGCGTGAGGGTGCCGGCGCCGGTTGAGGTCAGCGCAACAATCAGCAGTGCCATGATCATGGCCACCAGCTGGGACCTCAACGAGGCCGATTTCCACCGCTGCAGCAAGGTCAGCGCTTCTCTGCCGTCCGGAGCACGTAGCCGACTCCGCGTTTGGTCTGGATCAGTGCCGGTGCGTCCGGATCAATGTCCACCTTGCGCCGGAGGTAGGAGATGTAGGACTCCACGATCGAGGCGTCGCCGTTGAAGTTGTACTCCCAGACGTGGTCAAGGATCTGGGATTTCGACAGCACCCGGTTGGGGTTCAGCATGAGGTACCGGAGGAGCTTGAATTCCGTGGGGGACAGTTCGATCACGGTGCCGCCGCGGCGCACTTCGTGGGCGTCGTCGTCGAGCTCCAGGTCGTCCACCCGGATCACGGCGTCGTCGTCGAGCAGGGGCTGCGTGCGGCGCAGGACGGCACGGATGCGGGCCACTACCTCGTCCAGGCTGAACGGCTTGGTGACGTAGTCATCCCCGCCTACTGTGAGGCCGGTGACCTTGTCCTCCGTGTCGTCCTTCGCCGTGAGGAACAGGACCGGAAAGTGCTTACCCGAAGCCCGCAGCTTGCGGGTGACGGTGAAGCCATCCATGTCCGGCAGCATCACGTCCAGCACCGCCAGATCGGGCGCGTGGAGCTCGGCGGCGGCCAGCGCGTCACGGCCGTTGGCGGCAGAGACCACCTCGAAGCCTGCGAAGCGGAGCGAGGTGGACAGCAGCTCGCGGATGTTGGGTTCGTCATCAACAACTAGCAGCTTGGCTTCTGGGCCGGTCTTCTTCATGCTCCCATCATGCTCCCAGAAACTGTGAGTTTTCTGAATGGATGGTGGGTGTTCCATGGGGAGCCCGCCGTGGCATGGCCATCCCCATCGCCGGACAGGAACAGCGGGTGGCCGTCAGACGGTGCCGACATCCTTGGCGTCCATGATCCGGTAGGCATAGCCCTGCTCTGCCAGGAAGCGCTGCCGCTTGGCCGCGAAATCCTGGTCCAGGGTGTCCCGGGCAACCAGAGAGTAGAAGCGGGCCGCCCGGCCGTCCTTCTTGGGGCGGAGCAACCGGCCCAGCCGCTGGGCTTCCTCCTGCCGCGACCCAAAGGAACCGGAGACCTGGATGGCCACCGAGGCCTCGGGCAGGTCGATGGAGAAGTTGGCCACCTTGGAAACCACCAGCGTGTTCACGTCGCCGGCCCGGAATGCAGCGAAGAGCTTCTGCCGTTCCTTGACGGACGTATCGCCCTTGATGACGGGAGCCTGCAGGCGCTCGCCGATCTCGTCCAGCTGGTCAATGTATTGCCCGATCACCAGCAGCTGCTCGCCCTGGTGCCGGGCCACCAGCTGTTCCACGATCAGGGTCTTGGACTCGGACGTAGCGCACAGCCGGTACTTGTCCGCGTCCTCGGCCATGGCATAGGCCACGCGTTCGTCCCGGGGCAGGTCAATGCGGACCTCCACACAGTCCGCGGGGGCGATGTAGCCCTGGGCTTCGATGTCCTTCCAGGGCGCGTCGTACCGTTTGGGCCCGATGAGGCTGAAGACCTCGCCTTCGCGGCCGTCCTCGCGGACCAGGGTGGCGGTGAGGCCCAGCCGGCGGCGGGCCTGCAGGTCCGCGGTCATCCGGAAGATCGGCGCCGGCAGGAGGTGCACTTCGTCATAGATGATCAGGCCCCAGTCGTGGCCGTCCACCAGCTCCAGGTGCGGGTACAGGCCGCCGCGTTTGGTGGTGAGGACCTGGTACGTGGCGATGGTGACCGGGCGGACCTCCTTGACCGCGCCCGAGTACTCGCCGATTTCATCCTCCGTCAGGGACGTCCGCTTGAGCAGCTCGTCCTTCCACTGCCGGGCTGCCACCGTGTTGGTCACCAGGATTAGGGTTGTGGTGGAGCTCGTGGCCATGGCCGCGGCACCCACCAGCGTCTTCCCGGCCCCGCAGGGCAGCACCACCACGCCGCTACCGCCGGCCCAGAAATTCTCGGTGGCGAGCTGCTGGTACGGGCGGAGCTTCCAGCCGTTCTCGTTCAGGGCGATCAGGTGGGGTGTGCCGTCCACGTAGCCGGCCAGATCCTCCGCCGGCCACCCGATTTTCAGGAGCAGCTGCTTGAGCTGGCCGCGCTGTGAGGAGTGGACCACAATGGTTTCGCCGTCGATCCGCGGCCCCAGCAGGGGCTGGATCTTTTTGGCCCGGATGACCTCCTCCAACACGGGGTAGTCGTCCGTGCGCATCACCAGGCCGTGCTGGGGGTCCTTCTCCAGCCGCAGCCGCCCGTACCGGGACATGGTCTCTTCGACGTCGATCAGCAGCGAATGCGGCACGGGGAACCGCGAGTATTTGAGCAGCGTGTCCAGGACCTTCTCCGCGTCCAGGCCGGCGGCGCGTGCGTTCCACAGGCCCAGAGGCGTCAGGCGGTAGCTGTGCATGTGCTCCGGGGCGCGTTCGAGCTCGGCGAAGGGGGCGATGGCGTGGCGCGCCTCGGTGGCCAGTTCGTGGTCCACTTCCAGCAGGATGGTTTTGTCACTTTGGACGATCAGCGGGCCGTCGTTCACGCGGGGCAGTCCTTCACTGGCGCAGTTCTTCTGCGGCCTCAATGTCGATAATGCGGTGGATGGAGAGCACGCGCTCGGTTTCCTTGGCAGGATCAAAGACCCTGACGCGTCCGCCGTTTACGGAGAGGGGAACAACTGTCTCCAGGCAGGAATTCCCCTGGCTGTCCACCACGTTCATGCTCACGCGCTGCTTGAGCCGGATAGCCCGTTGCAGCGTCTCCAGCCCAAGCTGGGTCGCAGCTTCGCCGGAGCCAGCCACGGGGCCTACGTGGTTTCCGGAGGCTTCAGCCCGCCTGTTCCGCAGGACGGCCAGCTGCGCGGCGACGTCGTCCTCGGCGGGTGCGGTCCGCGGCGCCGTGTAGATGGGGCGGGCGCTGCCGGGAACATTGTTAGTGCGGCGGAGCCGGACCACTCCGGGCTCGGCCTGGTCCACCGACGGCGAGAGGCCCAGTCCGCGCAGGACCTGGGCTGTTTCCCGCGGCGGAGCGGTGGAGATCAGTACCGTCGGCGCAATCCGGGCCAGCCCCAGGCCGGCCGCTTTGGACTCCGCCGCCAGCTCCAGCACCGTTGCCTCATCATCGCTTTGGATAAAGCTGGCGGCCGTTCCCACCCGGAGCCGGCCGTGCCGGGACGCCGTGTCCTCCACCAGGTATTCCAAGGGCTGGGGCACGGCCGTGGCCGAATGCTCACGCAGGAACTCCAGCAGGCTCGAGGCGTCATGCCCGGCGTCCAGCGCCCGCCGGACCGAGTTAGCGGAGAACCGGTAGATAGTGGCGGGCCCGTGCCCCTCGGCGTCGGCCATCACCAGTAGCTTTTCGGCCAGCTCCGGAGCCAGGTAGCCCGGGGCAACTGCGGTCAGGTCCGCCTGAAGCAGGACGTGGTTCAGTGCCGCAGGCAGATGCTCGCCCAGGATGCCCAAGGCTTCGTCCGGGTTGTCTTCGGCAATGGCGCTGCCCAGCTGGCTCAACGCACCGGAGCCGATCAGTCCGAGCAGCTCCGCTTCCGCGAGCACACCCCTGATCAGGGAACTGAACCGGCGGGCCATCCGCGGCTGCGTCCATTCAGCCCGCTGGAGGACGGCCGCAGCATCCAGGACCGGTGCCGTGCCGTCCGCAGCGGCAGCCTCCTGGGTGAGTTCCTCCAGGATTTCCAGGATCCGCTTCCTGACCACGGGGGCGTCCGGCCGCTGCGCCTCTGCCGAAAGGGCATTAACGGTGTTCCCGGCCAGGGCACGGTGCGCGGCGGGAACGCCGCCGGGGCCGTTAGCGGGCTGACCCACCAGTGAAGGCACACGCTCGCTCGCGAGCCAGGCATTGACCAGCCACAGCCACTGCTCCTGGCGGGGGAGGGCCAGCCACTCCAGCTGCGGGGGCTGCACCCACGAGGACGAGTCCACATCAAGGCGCAACAGGCCGGCGAGGGCGCTGACCTCCAGCAGCAGGCCCGCCCGGTGCTGGTCGATGCGAAGCGTCTCGGCAAGCCGCTTCATTTCCCGTACACCGACGCCGCCGCTGCGCAGCGTGGCCAGCGGCTGTTCGCGGACGGCGTGGAGGAGGTCACCCACCAGCCGGAGGGTTTCGGCGATGGCGCCCAGCGCCGCGTTCCGGCGAAGCGCAGCGGTGGTGCTGCCCAGCTCCGGAACCGGCGGGGACAGGGAGAAGTCATTGATGATGGCGCCGCCACGCAGCGACAATCCCACGCTATGCGGCAATTCCACGTGCGCGGCGTCCAGGGGGACCAGCAGGCCCCGGGCCAGGAGCCAGTCAACGGGCCCGACGTCGGCGCCCTGGTTCGAGACCGACGCCTTCCGTTGCGCCTGCGGGACGGCACCCATGGCCCAGTTGCGGAATTTGGCGAGCAACGCCGTCGTGCGTTCCGGGGCTCCGGCCAAAGCCTCGCCGAGTGCCTCGGGCGAGGATGTCCAATGCTGCAGCGCGAGGGCTGCCTCCATGGGGGTGGTGGCGTTCTGGATGGAGACGCCGCTGCGGTGCAGCTCGGCAACGAGCTGGACTGCCCGCTGGGCAAACGCGGGCTGGAGCCTGACCAGCTCGGTGTAGCTGCGCCCCAGCCCCGCAGGATAGATTCCCACCACGTCCTTGAGGCTTCCCACCGGCAGGTAGTAGCGCTGGCGGTGGCCCGAAACCGCCGTTCCATGCGGCGGCTCTGCCCGGTGCACCAGAGCCAGTTCCTGGAGCGAGGCCAGGATGCGTTCCAGCGCCGCCACCGTGGACCCTGGAATGAGTTTCCGGACGCCCGCCGCCGAGGCGCTGTGTTCGGTGTCCGTGTTGGTACAAAGATGCAGCGTTTCCAGCACCTGCATTTGTGGCCTGTTAAGCCGCTCGAGCGCGCGCTGGACGCTGACCCGCGCACTTGCCCGCGCGGCCAGGGCGGAAAAGTCAGGAACGGCGGGGGACATAAGGTCCGGCCGCGCTGCAAAGAGCGCCCGCAACGAGTCATCGCTGCGTGCTTCCAGTTCTTTGCTGAGCGCGCGAATAAGGGACATCAGTCCAACGTTACCGCCCGCCGGACTTTCCTGCCCGGCGCCGGCCCGCCACGCTGTCCAGCACCAGGAAAAGCATCAGCAGGAACGCCATAGGCAACCCGTACAGGGCAGTGGCAGTGACCCAGGCCGGAGCAGCGGAGCCTGCGAAGGCCAGTGCCATGACGGCTCCCACCGCCACGAGGGAAAGCATGGCAACAACCGCTGCGCAGATCATCAGTGGGCGCCGGTATCGCGAGGGTGTCATGCAGGCAACGCTAACAGCCGGGCGGCCGGTGGTGGCGCCACAGGTTGCCGTGAGCGGCGGGCACACAGCCGCAGGCAGGCGGCAGGACGAAGGGTGCATGAAAGCAGGATTCCGGCCCCCGGCAGGATAACCTTGAAGAACAGACCAACACGGTCCGTCGCTGTCATACCCTGAACCCGCACATCAGTGCGGATGCGGTGACTGCCGGCCGTGTCAGAAGACGTCAGAACGAAGAAGGTTGATTACGTGCCTACCGGCAAGGTCAAGTGGTATGACAAGGAAAAAGGTTTCGGATTCCTCGCAGGCGAGGACGGCCAGGAAGTCTTCCTGCCCAAATCATCGCTGCCCGAAGGCATCACGGAGCTGAAGGCCGGCACCCGGGTTGAGTTCGGCGTTGCCGACGGCCGCAAGGGTGCACAGGCCCTGGGCCTGCGCGTCCTGGACAAGACGCCGTCCATCGCCAAGGCTAAGCGGCCCAGCGCCCGGGACCTCGCACCGCTGGTCCAGGACCTGGTCAGCGTGCTGGACAACCTCTCCGGAACCCTGTCCGCGGGCAAGTACCCGGAAGGCAACAAGGGCAAGGCCATCGCGGCTGCCCTGCGTAAGGTTGCCGACGAGCTGGACGTTTAGGTCTTGGCCATGAACGCGGAAGCTGAACAGCCGGACACCACAACAGCGGAGAAAGCGGGCGCCAAAGCCGAGGCCAATCGCCGCGCCGGCGTGCCCGTGTGGCGTACCGGAAAGCCGGATGCCTTCCTCGCCGCTGCCGTTGGCGAGGCGCGAACCGCCATCGAGGGTATCGCGGCGGCGTCGGACATCGGTGCGCACCTGGCTGCCAAAAGTGAGGGCGACCGCCTGGTCACGCACCTCTTCGAATCAAGAATGGCCGGCTACCACGGCTGGCAGTGGTACGCGGTCCTGACCAGGAACTCCCGCTCCAAGGTGGTCACGGTCAGCGAGCTTGGCCTCCTGCCGTCGGAGGACTCCACCCTCTCCCCGGAGTGGGTGCCGTGGGCCGAGCGCGTCCGCCCCGAGGACGCACAGGCGGCAGAGGAAGAGGAGCCACGCGCTGCGGAGGTTTCCGCTTCGAAGCCGGACGCTTCGCAGGCCGAGGCTGACACTTCCGGGTTCGAAGACCGGGACGAAGGCTCCGAAGACGACGACCCCGCCGGCGAGGCTGACTAAGCAGTTGCCAATGCGCAGGGTTGAGAACCAAGAAGGCCGGCACTGATGTCCACCTTCAAATCCCTGCACATCCTCAACTACCGGATCTGGTTCCTCGGCGCGCTGGTTTCCAACATCGGAACCTGGATGCAGCGGACGGCCCAGGACTGGCTGGTGTTTGACCACCTCACCGATCACGACGCCGGGGCCATGGGCATCACCATGGCGCTGCAGCTGGGGCCGCAGCTCTTCCTGGCGCCGGTCGCCGGCCTCGTGGCGGACCGGTACAGCCGCCGGCAGCTGCTCATCATCACCCAGTCACTGATGGCCCTCCTGAGCACCGGCCTGGGCATCCTCGTGGTGCTCGGCGCCGGCCAGCTGTGGCACGTCTATGGCTTCGCCCTGCTGCTGGGCATGGTCTCCGCCCTCGATGCCCCGGTGCGGCAGACCTTTGTCTCTGAACTGGTGCGGGACGATTACCTGCCCAACGCCGTGGCCCTGAACAGCGCCTCGTTCAATGTCGCCCGGATGATCGGGCCCGCCGTGGCCGGCGTCCTCACCGTGGCGGTGGGTCCCGGCTGGGTGTTCCTGATCAACACCTTCACGTTCCTGGCCATGCTCCTGAGCCTGTGGAAGATCCCCGCCGCGTCACTGCGCCAGCTTCCCCGGGCGGCTCCGGGCAAGGGCCGGATCCGGGAGGGGCTGCGCTATGTGCGGTTCCGGCCGGACATTGTGGTGGTCCTGGTGGCCGTGTTCATCGTGGGAACACTCGGCCTTAACTTCGTGCTGTTCATCGCCGCGATGGTGGGCACGGAATTCGGGCTGGACGCCAGCGCGTTCGGGCTCATGAATTCCATCATGGCCATCGGCTCCGTGGCAGGCGCGCTGCTCTCCGCCGGCCGCGGCAAGCCCCGCTTGCGGATGATCTTCGGCGCGGCGGCTGCCTTTGGGGTGACCTCGGGACTGGCCGCGCTTGCCCCGGACTACTTCTGGTTCGGCGTGGCGCTGGTGCCGGTGGGCCTGTTCGCAATCACCATGATGACCAGTGCCAACGGCTACGTCCAGACCACCACCGATCCCGTGATGCGGGGCAGGGTCATGGCCCTGTACATGGCCATCTTTATGGGCGGCACACCCATCGGCGCCCCGTTGGTGGGATGGGTGGCCAACGTCGCCGGCCCCCGGTGGTCGCTTTCCGTTGCGGCCGCCTCCGGGATCATCGCCGCCGTGATCGGAATGATCTGGATCATCCGTGCCCAGCGGCTCCGGCTCACCTTCAACCGGCGCGCCCGCGGCCTGCGCTACTTCGGCGTCGTCTCCCACCTGGGCGTCCAACAACCGGGGGACAACGCAAACGGCGCCGCCCGGGACGAAAACCCGGACGACGCCGTCGGACGCTGACAACTGGCCTCACCACAAAAACAGCGCGAACGGACACTTGGGGCCCCGGTTTCGGGGCCCCAAGTGTCCGTTCGCGCGGGTGCGGCTACTTGCGCAGCTTGCCCACCACGTAGTCGATGCTTGCCAGCAGCGCGGAGACGTCAGCCGGCTCGATGGCAACAAACGTGGCGATCCGGAGCTGGTTGCGGCCCAGCTTGCGGTACGGCTCGGTGTCCACGATCCCGTTGGCGCGGAGCACCTTGGCGATCGCGGCGGCGTCGATCGAGTCGTCGAAGTCGATGGTGGCGATGACGTTGGAACGGTCCTCCGCCTTGGCCACGAACGGGGTGGCGTACTCGGAGGCCTCGGCCCAGGAGTAGATCCGGCCGGCGGAGTCAGCGGTGCGGGCGGACGCGAAGTCCAGGCCGCCGTTGGCGTTCAGCCACTGCACCTGCGCGTCGAGGGTCACCAGGGTGGAGAGCGACGGCGTGTTGTACGTCTGGTTCAGCTTGGAGTTGTCGATGGCGGTCTGGAGGTCCAGGAAATCGGGGATCCAGCGACCACTGGCCTTGACCCGGGCGGCGCGTTCCAGCGCGGCGGGGGAGAAGAGACCCAGCCACAGGCCGCCGTCGGAGGCGAAGTTCTTCTGCGGGGCGAAGTAGTAGACATCGGCCTCGGAGACGTCCACGTCCAGGCCGCCGGCTGCGGAGGTGGCGTCCACCAGGACCAGGGAACCGGCGTCGGCGCCCGCGACGCGCTTGACCGGAGCCGCGACACCCGTGGAGGTTTCGTTCTGCGGCCAGGCGTAGACATCCACGCCAGCCTCGGCGGCCGATACCGGACGGGTGCCGGGCTCGGACTTGATGATGGAGGAGGCGTCCAGGAACGGGGCCTTGTTGGTGGCTGAGGCGAACTTGGAGCCGAACTCGCCGAAGGACAGGTGCTGGGCCTTCTTTTCCACCAGGCCGAAGCTGGCGACGTCCCAGAAAGCGGTGGAGCCGCCGACGCCGAGGACCACTTCGTAGCCTTCGGGGGCGCGGAAGAACTGGCTGATGCCTTCACGGACGGAGCCTACGAGGTTCTTGACCGGAGCCTGGCGGTGGGAGGTGCCCAGGATCGTCTTGGACGCCGCTGAGAGCGCTTCGAGCTGCTCCGGCCTGACCTTGGAGGGTCCTGCGCCGAACCGTCCATCCTTTGGCAGGAGGTCGGCGGGAATAGTGATGCTGGTTTCGCTCACGGGGGCTCCAATTTCGGCATGGACGTGGCTCACGTCCGGGCGGTGGGGTGGCCGGTAGTCGGCGGTGACTGCATAAGGACCTCCTTTATTCTGCCTGAACCCTCGAATGGGCGGGGAACCGGGGCCGTCACAGTCCGGCCAATGAGACTGTTTGTCTCCGCCCGGGCATTATCCAGACAAATTCAAAATAGGCTAAGCTTTTTAGCGGACCTCGCCGCTGAGCGGGACGCGATACGGTGGGACAACGCAAGGTACTGCGCTCGAGGAGCTGAGCTGGATGACGGATCTGATCGATACTACGGAGATGTATCTTCGGACCATTTTGGAGCTTGAAGAAGAGAACATCGTTGCTCTTCGCGCACGCATCGCCGAACGGCTGCGGCATTCCGGACCCACGGTGTCCCAAACCATCGGCCGGATGGAACGCGACGGGCTGGTCGTGGTCTCCGGAGACCGCCATCTGGAGCTCACGGAAGCCGGGCGGAAACGCGCTACGGAAGTGATGCGCAAGCACAGGCTCGCGGAACGGCTCCTGGCGGATGTGATTGGCCTGGACTGGGCCTATGTCCACGATGAAGCGTGCCGCTGGGAGCATGTGATGAGCGAACGCGTAGAGCAGCGCATCTACGAATTGCTCAACCACCCCACCGAGTCTCCGTACGGCAACCCCATCCCCGGGCTGGCCGCCCTGGGCGGGCCGGCGCCCGCGCTCCCAGACGCCGGTGTGATTAATCTCCTTGATGCGATGCAGGGCTACGGGCCGGCGTCGAACGTGACAGTCAGCCGGCTGGCTGAGCCCATCCAGGTGGAACCTGAGCTGCTGGTCCAGCTGGATGAAGGCGGGATCAGGCCCGGTGCCACGGTGTCCCTGGAGCGCGTCGGGGAGTACATTTCCGTGCGCGTGCCGGGAATCGAAGGGGCGCTCGAGTTGCCCCCGGAAGTGGCATCCCACGTCTTCGTTTCCGTCAGCTGACGGGAAGGCGGTCCGCCGCGTGGGGCCGCGCCATAGCGCAGCGACGCAAGGTTCCGCAAAGATAACGGAATTGTTACTGTCCAAGTTAATCACCTATAGTTGAAACTCAGCGTCGATACAAAAGCGTTACCTGATCCGGAGCCGAGCTCTGCCAGCGGATCAGGTGCATCAGTCACCAACTGGCAGAGGCGGGGGAACCACAACCGGCAGTCGTAAGACTGCCTTGGGGTTAAGTCCGTCAGCAGCAAGCCTCTTCCAGCGAAGGATCCTCACGGGATATCTCTGCGCCAAGTGCTTGTCACGGCGGACCGGGTCTTTGAACTCTCTGACCCGAATCCGACAGCTAACTTCGCAGGCTACCCAGAGAGGAACATTCTTGACCACGCAATACTCCAGGGGCCGCCGTCGCGCGGTGGGTCCCGCCTCGGCGCCCAGAGTGGCCGAGGATTTCAGCGCGGAGAGGCCCCGCGACCCACAGCGGGAAGCCCGCCGCCGCCGGGGACCCTTCCGGCAGATGACGGATTTCGCCGCCGCCAGTGGCCTCGGCCAGAAGGCCGGCATCGCCTTGGCAGCGACAGGCCTGGCTCTCACCGTGACGGTTCCTGTGACCGGCCCCGTGATGGCCACTCCGGCACCCGGCCAGGCTGCGTCGGCCGTTTCCGCTGCTCCGCAGCCCGAAGTTACCGCCGAAGCCGCCGCCCAAATTGATTTCAGCCGCTCGTCCGTGGTGACCCAGGGTGATCCCGACGGCAAACTGAAGCAGCTCCTGAGTGCCCAGTCCGCGGGATCCATTACCCGCGCCGCCTCTGCCGGAAGCCTCGGCTCGCCGCTCGCCCAGCTGGCTACGGCCTCACCCTTCGGATTCCGAGTCAGCCCGATTACCGGCGGCTCCGGCGACTTCCACCGTGGCCAGGACTTCGTGGCACAGTGCGGAACCTCTGTCCTGGCTGCTGCCAGCGGTACCGTCACCTTCGTTGGCTGGCACCAGTACGGCGGCGGCAACCGCGTGGTGGTGGATCACGGCAATGGCCTTGAAACCACTTACAACCACCTCTCCTCCGCCAGCGTCAAGGTAGGCCAGACAGTCAGCCGCGGCGATGTTGTTGCCCTCAGTGGCACCACGGGCGCGTCCACGGGCTGCCACCTCCACTTCGAGGTCCAGGTCAATGGCGAAGTCGTTGACCCCACCGGCTGGCTCTGACCCAAATGATGGCCAACTCTCGAATCGCAGCGACGTGCCGTGACCTGAATGTGACATTGGCTCAGAACTCCTGTAACGTCTAAAGCGCGTCAACTTTTCCGAAGTTGACGTTCTTGAGTGGATTGCCTAGCTCTGCCACCGCTCAAGGTCCGTTCGCATGACATCGTCTGGCAGGGGCGGGGGAACCAATTTTGGTCTTCGATTCTGAAGGCCTTGGGGTTAAGTCGCAAAGCTTCCACTGTGAAGCAGCGCGGCCGGGTGACTCCCATCCGAATCCGACAGCTCACCTCGCAGGCATTGGGAGAGGCTACCTTCGTGTCTTCACGCCATACTTCTGCGCGTCACCGCGCACAACCGGTTCGCACTAACCCCTTGGGCTCCGTGTCCAAGGCCGTCAGTGCCAATGCCGGGACCGTAGGTCGCCAGGCTGCTGTTATCGCAGCTGCATCAGGTCTGATCCTGAGCATGGGGCTTCCGGCCAACGCCGCGGATTCCACCGCCGGCGTTTCCGCCTCTACCGAGTCCGGTTCCGCGCAGACGGCACTTGCCGTAACTGCCGCGCCCACGGCTACCGTTTCCTTCGAGCGCCCCGTGATCAAGACCACGCCGGCACCGAAGGTTGAGACGGTCCGTGCGCAGTCCACGGCCTCCGAAGCCGGGGCTCAGGGTGCTGCCGCAACCGAGGCCGCGGCCTCCAAGCTCGCGGACACTGTCTCCTCCGCCGCCGCTTCGGGTCTGGCAGCAGTTGCCTATACCGGTATCGGCAACCCCTACCTCTGGGGCGGCACCACTCCCAATGGCTGGGACTGCTCAGGCTTCACGCAGTGGGTCTATGCCCAGGCCGGCATCAGCATTCCCCGCACCAATGCCTGGACAGCGATGCGACCCACCGCCACACCTGCTCCCGGTGACCTGGTCATGCAGAATGGCGGCGCCCACGTTGGCATTTACGTCGGCAACGGCATGATGATCAGCGCACTGAACCCGTCACAGGGCACTCTGCTCCACTCCGTGGCATCCACGGGCACCTCCGCGTTCTTCACAATGGCCCCGTAGTTCCTGCAATCCAGTTCCTGCAGCCCTGCGCTGCCGGAACCGTTTTTTCGCGAGAAACTCTTCGCTAAATCCCCGTTCGGGGCGTGCCGGCGTACCCCCAAGATGCCGGCGCGTCCAAAGCCCTTAGGCTGCCCACGCGGTCCTGAGGAAAACGAAAGAGAGAAAATTAATGACTACACGTGCAACTGTTGCACGGCACCGCGCCGAGGTCGCCAAGACCAACTCGCTGGCTGTCATTGCCAAGGCTGTCGGCGACAACGCCGGCGGCATGGGCCGTCAGGCTGCGGTTATCGCTGCTGCTTCCGGCCTTGTCCTGACCAGTGGTATCGCTGCGAACGCGGCTGACACCGGCGTCCAGCGTGAAGCTGCGTCCGCTTCGAACCTTGAGGCTGAGGTTTCCGCCCCGGCCATCATTTCGGCTGCTTCCACCATTGCCATCTCCTACGAGAAGCCCGCAGTTACCACCACGCCGGCTCCCGTTGAGGCTCCCGCGCCTGTTGTTGAAGCTCCGGCTCCAGCCAAGGCCGCGGCCACCATCACGGTAGCGTCGGCAACTCCGGCCGCTCCGAAGGCTCCGGTCTCCGCCAGCGGCAAGGGCCAGGCCATCCTGTCTGCAGCCTACGCACAGCTCGGTGTGATGCAGGACTGCACCATGCTGGTCACGAACTCGCTGGCTGCCGTGGGGATCAACTTCCGCGACTGGCCTGCAGGCTACCTGTCCCTCGGTCAGACCGTGAGCGCCGCCGAGGCCCAGCCCGGCGATCTGTTGTACTACGCCGACGGCGGCGCGGGCGTTGCCCATATTGCCGTCTACGCTGGCAACGGCCAGGCCGTGCACGGGGGCTACAACGGCAACCAGACCGTTGTGTTCAGCGCCAATGTCGGCTCCGGCCCCGTTTACATCCGCGTGTCCTAGCAGCTGATTCAGCCTTCAAAGGACCCCCGCCACACGGCGGGGGTCCTTTGCTGTCTGCTGTCTGCTGCCCTGATCCGGTGAGGTGCACGAATCCGACACGTGACGGCGGCCGCTTCTGCGATTAGCTGATCCCGGGATTCTTTGTTTACTCTTGTGGTGTCGATCCATAGCCCGGACATGCCGGGGGCAGCCGGCCCTCGTGCCCCTGACGGGTGCGGCCACAAAGAGGTACGTGCATGCGCACTCTCGTTCTGAATGCTGGATATGAACCGCTGGCGGTAGTCACCTTCCGCCGGGCGCTGGTGCTTGTGCTCACGGGCAAGGCCAGCGTCATTGCCGAGGGCGATGATCCCGTGGTGGGACCGCAGGAGATCCTGGGCCGACCGTCCGTGATTCTCCTGAACCGTTACATCCGCCCCAGATACAACCAGAGCACCGCAGTCAGCCGCCGCGGAGTCCTGCGGCGGGACGGCCACCGCTGCGCGTATTGCGGCAAAGGTGCCCACACCATCGACCATGTGCAGCCCAAATCACGTGGCGGCGCCGACTCCTGGGAGAACCTGGTGGCCGCGTGCCTCCGGTGCAACAACACCAAGGGTGACCACACGCCGGCTGAAATGGGCTGGAAGCTGAGGTTTGATCCGGAACCGCCGCATGGCACCATCTGGCAGATCAAAGAACTTGAGAAGCCCACTCCGGCCTGGGATCCGTTCCTGCTGCCCGAACGGGCCGCCTGAGCGGGCCGCCCTGTTCCGGTCCCCACGGCAGTTCCAGCCCCGCGCAGCATTCCAGCCCGCGCGGTTAAGCTGGGAGGGTGGACGCTGACCCTCTCGACTTCGATGCCGTCATCCTCGCCGGCGGCCGTTCGTCGCGGCTCGGTGGCGTGCCCAAGCAGAGTCTGACGTACGACGGCGACTCCCTGTTGCGCCGCTCCGCCGCCGCTGCGAGGGGAGCCCGGGCCGCCGTCGTGGTTGGTCCGGACACCGGGGAGGTGCCGGCCGGCGAAATCCCTGCCGGGGTTCTCCGTTGCCGTGAAGAACCCCCGTTTAGCGGACCCGCGGCCGCCATTGCGGCCGGGCTCGCGGCCCTGGCCGCTGCGGATGGCAGCCGCCCCGGGCTGACGCTGGTGCTGGCCTGCGACATGCCCAACGTGGGGCAGGCGGTGGCGGTGCTGAAGGCTACTTTGCGTGCGCGAGGACCCGCCGCCGGAGCGCCCGCGGGCTTGGGGCCGGACGGCGTGGTGGCCGTCTCGGAGGATGGCCTCCGTCAGCCGTTGGTCGGTTTTTATAACACGGCTGCACTACAACGTTCCGTGGCGGAACTGGAAACCACAGGACGCTTAATCAACGGTTCGGTGAGGGCACTCCTTGCTAGTCTGGACGTGCAGCTTGTCGCCGTTCCGGCCGGCTCCACGGCTGACGTGGACACCTGGGACGATGCCGCCGCACTTGGAGTGGCCGGTCCGGATCCCATAACCGGGCTCCGGGGCAACACCGCCGCAGATGATTTGGGAGGCAGAGCGTGAAAAGCCAGGACGAAACGCTGGAAGAGTGGTGCAGGTCCCTGCTCCAGGCGTATGAACTGGAGGATGTCCAGATCGACGTCAACACCATCCTGTCGCTGGCCGGCGTGGCAGCCCACTCAGTGGTCCGCCCCGCCGCCCCGCTCACCACCTTTATTGCCGGCTTCGCCGCCGGCCTGGCTGCGGGAGCAGGGCAGGCCACCAACGCCGCCGCCATGACCGCTGCCATGGACCGTGCCCGCACCCTGGCTGCTGACTATGACGCCGAATCCGCCGGGACGCCCGTCGAATGACTCCCGTTCAGTGACCGCCGCCCCCGGCGACGTATCCGAAAACCCCGAGCAGGAAACAGCCCCGGCAAAGCACCTTGCCCACACCTGGGACGAGGCTCGCAAAGCCGCCTTTGACATCGCCACGCCGATTCCGCCGGGCCGGGTTCCGCTGAGCCACGCCCTGGGCAGGGTCCTGGCCGAAGACATCACCGCGTTGCACGACATGCCGCACTACGCGTCGTCTGCGATGGACGGATGGGCCGTCAACGGCAGCGGTCCGTGGATCGTGGCGGAAGCCGGCCAGCGGCTGGCACCCCACCAGGGCAGCCCCATTGTCACGGGCGGACTGATCCCGCCCGGCGCCAAAGCGGTCCTGCGCAGCGAAAGTGCCGTGCTTGGAACGGACGACGACGGCCTGCCGCTCCTGATGACCGGCGGCACCGCCCGCCCCGGCGAACCCGGGAACGGCCAGCATATCCGCAGGGCCGGCGAGGAAGCGGCAGCGGGGGAGGTGCTGGTCAAGGCCGGTGTAACGCTGAACCCGGCCCATCTGGCGGTCGCGGCGCTTGCCGGGCACGATGACCTGCTCGTCCAAGGAAAGCCCGTCGTCAAACTACTGCTGACCGGCTCCGAAGTTGTGTCCCGGGGGCTGCCGGTTCCGGGACAGGTCCGGGACACCTTCGGTCCGCAGCTCGCGGCCGTTGTGGAAATGCTCGGCGGCATTAACGGCGGCCAGGAGCGGATCGGCGATTCCTACGCTGAGTGGCTGGACGGCCTGGCCGACCTCCCGCCCGAGGTGCCGGACCCCTCCGCGCTGCCTGCCGACGTCGTGATCACCACCGGCGGTACTGGCGTCTCGGACACCGACCACCTCCGCCGGGCTGTGGCGGAACTGGGCGGGCGGCTGGTCATCGACGGCATCGCCATGCGCCCCGGCCATCCGGCTGTCCTGGCCGAGCTCCCCGACGGTCGCTTTGTCCTGGGGCTCCCCGGAAACCCGCTGGCCGCCATGATGGCACTGTCCACGGTGGGCGAACCGCTGCTGGCGGCGCTGGGCCACGGCACCATGCCGCCGGTGCAGGAGGTCCCGTGCGGGACCACCATCGAGCCTGAGCCGGGCCGGACCAGGCTGATGCCCTTCCGGCTTCTGTACGGGATGGCTTCACCGGCCAAGCACACGGGTCCCGGGATGATGCGCGGACTGGCGTCGGCGCACGGTGTGATGGTTGTTCCGCCGCATGGTGTGCAGCTGGGCGAACCAGTCCCGGCGTTCGCTTTGCCGTGGGGGCCGCCGGTGCCCGCGCCCGCGCAGCCGGGTACCAAGCCCAAGGGCCGGCCCGCCGCTAAGCCGGCCACCCGGGCAGCTGGCAAGGACGCTGCGAAGCCCGCCGGTCCGGTGGACTGGAGTGCCCTGCTGGGGTAGGCGCCGTGCTGCGGAACCATGTACGCCACAGCCCGGCCAGTGGTGCAATGATGGACCTATGAACAGCGCCAGCCGGCAGGTCCGGAACGTCCACGGGGCCCTTCAAGACAGTCTGGCGGTTCGCTGATGGGGCGCGTGACGCAGCGCCGCAAGGTGCACAAGTATGTTTTGGATGGCTCGCCCAATGCCCTTGAGTTCCCGGTCCGCCACCGCGAGGACGTCCTCGCCGTCGAAGAGCCGCTGGAAATCCGGATCGGTGCACTGTCATTCTCGGTGACCATGCGGACGCCCGGGGACGACTTTGACCTGGTGGCCGGCTTCCTGGTGTCCGAGGGGATCATCTGGGCTCCGGAGCAGCTGGTGTCGTTGCGGTTCTGCGCCGGCGAGGACGAAGACGGCGTCCAGACGTTCAATGTGGTGGAAGCCCAGCTGCGGCCCGACGTCGAACTCCCTGCGAAGGGTCGGAACGTCTTCACGTCCAGCTCCTGCGGTATCTGCGGCACGGACTCGATCGAGGCAGTTCGCAAGTCCTCCCATTTCAGCCCGGTGGCGGATCCATTGACCGTGCCCGCCCATGTGCTGGCATCCCTGCCCGGGCGGCTCCGCGAAGCGCAGGACGTTTTTGACGTCACCGGCGGAGTGCACGCCGCGGGCCTCTTCCGCATAACGGACGACGGCGGCGTGCAGCTTTTGTGCCTGCGCGAGGATGTGGGGCGCCACAACGCCGTGGACAAGGTAGTGGGCTGGGCCCTGCGGGAGCGGTTGCTTCCGCTAACCGGGCTGGTCCTGCAGGTCTCGGGCCGCGCATCGTTTGAACTCGTCCAGAAGGCAGCGTTGGCGGGCATTCCCGTACTGGCGGCGGTGAGTGCGCCGTCGAGCCTTGCTGTGGAACTGGCGGAGGCCAGCGGCATGACCCTGGCAGGATTCAGCCGGGGCACCAGCCTGAATATTTACGCCGGACAGGGCAGGATTACGCTGCCCGCCGCGCAGGTTCCCGCGCCGGTTCCCACGCATGTTCCTGAGCCGGTTCCGGGGGAGGACGCGGCCGAGTTAAGCGCGAACGCGCCGGGATAAAACGGCGCCAGCACCTTCGGCGAAGATTTCCGGTGACGCTTGGCTATTGTGCTACTAGCCGGTAGATTTTATCCATCGATTGGACGCGTTTGGTCCGGATTCGAGTACTCCAGTTCAAGCACCTAAGAGGGTTTACATTGCATGACGACCGCCGGATCACCGAAGTCCGCCTGGACCGGTTTGTCCGCGAGCGGATCATTCCCGCTGTTTACGCCCGCACTGTTCCGCTGAACCTGAGCAGCTGGGATGCGCCCGGCGAGCCTGTGTCAGTGATGGAAGCCCTGCGGAATCACTTCACGCCGCAGGAACACGGTGCTGCCTGGGGCCAGCCGTGGGGCACCAAGTGGCTGCGCCTGCAGGGCGACGTCCCGGAGGCCTGGGGCACCGGGCCGGACACCACGGTGGAAATCGTGGTGGACCTTGGCTTCATCAACGAAGCCCCCGGATTCCAGTGCGAGGGAATCGCCTGGCGCCCGGACGGCACTATCATCAAGGCCATTTCGCCCCGCAACCAGTACATTCCCCTGAAGCTCCTGGGCAGCGGCATGTCTGTTGACTTCTATGTTGAAGCGGCCGCCAACCCGGACATGGCGCAGGGCTGGACCTTCGCCGCCACACCCTACGGGGATAAGGAAACGGCAGGCGCGGCGCCGCAGTACCGGCTGGGCAGGATCGCCATCGCCGAACTCAACCAGACGGTCTGGGAACTCCAGCAGGATATCTGGACCCTCGCCGGGCTGATGCACGAACTCCCTCCGGAGCAGCCGCGGCGCCATGAGATCCTCCGCGCGCTGGAGCGCATGATGGACCAGATGGATCCCGACGACGTCCCGGGCACCGCCGCAGCCGGGCGGGCAACCCTGGCCGAGGCCCTGTCCAGGCCCGCCTACGCTTCCGCCCATCAATTGGTGGCTACGGGCCACGCCCACATCGACTCCGCCTGGCTCTGGCCGGTGCGCGAAACCATCCGCAAATGTGCCCGGACATTCTCCAACGTGGTGGCGCTGATGGATGAGGATCCGGGCTTTGTGTTCTCCTGCTCCTCAGCCCAGCAGCTGGCCTGGATGAAGGAGTTCTACCCCGAGCTTTTCGGCCGGATCCGGGAGAAGGTCAAGGCCGGGCAGTTCGTTCCGGTGGGCGGCATGTGGGTCGAGTCGGACACCAACATGCCCGGCGGCGAGGCAATGGCCCGGCAGTTCATTGAGGGCAAGAACTTTTTCCTCGACGAGTTCGGCGTCGAATGCCGCGAAGCCTGGCTCCCGGATTCCTTCGGCTACTCCGCGGCCCTGCCGCAGATCGTCAAGGCGGCGGGCAGCCGCTGGTTCCTCACGCAGAAGATCTCGTGGAACCAGGTCAACCGCATGCCGCACCATACCTTCAACTGGGAGGGCATCGACGGAACCCGGCTGTTCACGCACTTCCCGCCCGTTGACACCTACAACGCCGAGCTCAGCGGACGCGAACTGGCGCACGCCGAGCGGAACTTCCGCGACCACGGGCGCGGGAACACCTCGCTCGTCCCGTTCGGCTACGGCGACGGCGGGGGAGGGCCTACACGGGAAATGCTGGCTGCCGCCAGCCGCACCGCCGACCTCGAAGGCTCGCCCAAGGTCAGGGTGGGCTCCGCGGAGAGTTTCTTCGCGCAGGCGGAGCACGAGTATTCCTCCCTGCCGGTCTGGGTGGGCGAGATGTACCTGGAACTCCACCGCGGCACCTACACCAGCCAGGCCCAGACCAAACGCGGCAACCGGCGCAGCGAACACCTGCTCCGCGAGGCCGAACTCTGGTGTGCCACCGCTGCTGTCCGCGGCGCCGGTTCCTTCGAGTACCCGGCAGCAGAGCTGAAGCGGCTCTGGCGGCTGGTGCTGCTGCAGCAGTTCCACGACATCCTGCCCGGCAGCTCCATCGCCTGGGTCCACCAGGACGCGGAACGCAACTACGCCGCCATCAGCGTCAGCCTCGAAACCCTCATTGGGCAGGCAGCGGCCGTGCTCCTCGGCGAGGGATCGCGGACGTTCCTGCTCAACGCCGCACCGCACACGCGCAACGGCGTTCCTGCCTTGGCTGCCGCAGAGCTTTCGCCGACCGGCCAGCCGGTCCAGGCAACCGCTCTGGATGGCGGTTACGTGCTGGACAACGGCATCATCCGGGCTGTCCTGGATGCCGATGGCCTGATTGCCTCCCTCACCGACTACGCCACGGGACGGGATGCCATCGCTCCCGGAGCCCGCGGCAACCTGCTGGAACTGCACCGGGACACGCCCAACGAGTGGGACGCGTGGGACATCGATGAGTTCTACCGCCGCAACGTCACCGCCCTCACGGCGGCGCAGGCCATACGGGTGGAGCACGCCGGAACCAGTGCCGTTGTGGTGGTGGAGCGGGTCGCCGGCACGTCACCGCTCACCCAGCGGATCACGCTGGATGCCGGAAGCGGCTCCCTCACCATCACCACCACCGTTGAGTGGCAGGAGAGCGAGAAACTGCTCAAGCTGGGCTTTCCGCTGGACGTCAGGGCGGACCGCTCCGCCTCGGAGACCCAGTTCGGCCATGTCTTCCGCCCCACGCATGTCAACACCTCGTGGGAGGCCGCCAAGTTCGAGATCTGCGCGCACCGCTGGATCCACGTGGCCGAGCCCGGCTACGGCGTCGCGATTTCCAACGGCGCCACTTACGGGCACGATGTCACCAGGAGCGTGCGCGATTCCGACGGCGGGACCACCACCTCGGTGCGTCTCTCCCTGTTGCGGGCACCCAAGTTCCCGGACCCGACGGCGGACCGGGGCCACCAGGAACTGACCGTGACCATCCGCCCCGGAGCCGGGATCGCCGACGCCGTGGAGGAGGGGTACCGCACCAACCTTGCACCCCGGCTGGTGAAGGGCGCCCGCGGCGTGGAGCCGCTGTTCTCCGTGGACAACCCGGCCCTGGCCATCGAGGCGGTCAAGCTTGCCGAAGACGGCTCGGGCGATGTTGTGGTCCGCCTTTATGAGTCCCTGGGGCAGCGGTCCGTCGGCGTGCTCACGGCCAACTTCCCGGTCACGGCCGTCCTGGCCACGGACCTGCTGGAGCGGGCCATCGAAGCGCCCGGCGTCAACACTGCCGCAGCAGAGCAGTCGGTGGAGCTTTCGCTGCGCCCGTTCCAGCTGGTGACCCTGAGGTTCGCGCGCTAGGTGCGGCATGGATGCCAGCTGTCCGGTCAGCACGCGGGCGGGTCAGCGCGCGGGCGGGGCCGAAATGGGACCTGGCCGTTAAATGGCTGAGTGGGGGCGGTCCCCAACGGCCCGCCACCACTCATCCCCCCAAAGAATGCAAAGACTCAACGGGCCCGGCGTCCAGGAATCTATCCCCGTTCGCGAACACCGGCACCCAACTTCACACATTCATGATTGTGCCATGTCTAATGATTTTGTGAAAGTCTGAAGGCTACTTTGCAGTAGAAGTCTTTTGTCTCGGCTCATTCTGCCCGGACCGCAGCTTGGCTACCCAGATCAGCGCCAGGCCGATGACAAAACATAGGACGGCTGTGTAGTTGATGACAAACTCCACTGAATTCAACGCCGGTGGGAGCGCCGGGAACAACAGGCTCGCGCCAATGGCAACCGCTCCGAGGGCAAGCAGGAATGCCGCTACCCGGACCAAGAGCGGAAAAGTGCTCCGGCAGGCCCGCACCATGGCAGGCAGCAGGACCATCGAAACGTACGCAGGGTAGGCGCGGCCTGCGGCACCGTAGTACTCACCCAGCAGTCCGTGCCGGGCGTCCTTGGCTGACACCGAGCCCATGCCCGCGGAGGACCCCGCCGTGTCCATCATCAGGAACACAACCACCACCATCAGCGAGGTCAGACCCAGCACAGCCATTCCGATCCGTCCGGTTAGCAGCCGGTAGGCGTCGTCGGCCCCAAACCCCCGGGTGACGCGGATGCCCACGAAGAAAATAGCGGCGAAGATGACAAAGCGGAGCAGGAGGTTGGCCACATTAACACCGCCGAGCGCCTGGTCGATGGCAAGGTACGGTGCCTGGATGCTGAGCAGGATGGCGAGCGTCATCAGCGCAAAGATGTAGAAGAGTGTCCGGTTCCTCCCCCTCACGGCACTGGGAACCCTCGCGACGGCCACCAGGCCGCAGACAGTCAGCGTGGACCACTGGAGGATTTCGATCATCCCAGGTTCTCCCAGATCTTTTCGGTTTTCTCGTGGTCATGTTCCTGCCGGCGGAGGGCCCTGCCGAGAGTCTGCAGCCGGTCACCGGCCAAGGTGGTCAGCTCGCCGTCGGACAGGCTGTCCAGGGCGGCCTGCCGGGCTCCGGGAGGCCAGCCGGCCTCCGCCTCCGTGACCAGCCCGGTGGCCACGAGGCCGCTGGCCGGGGCGACGCCGGCGGCAAGGGAGGTGGCAACCGCCAGCTCCGGAGCCAGCCGGTTTGCGCTCAGTTGTGCCGAATAGTTCTGCGGAGCGATTCCGGTGGCGGCGGAGACCCGGTGCCGCAGCTCGCCGTCGTCGATGGCCTCCACCCAGTTCTTGACCGAGGTGGCGTGCGGGGCCGGCTCCAACACGGACGAACCGGCCGGCGCGGCAGCCGCCGGCACGCCGCCCGGGTCCGCGGCGGAACGGGCCAAAACTGCCCGCAGGAGGTCCGGGGTGGAGATCTGGCTGACCAGTTCGGACCTGCTGGGCGGGCGCGTGTCCGTGAGCTGGCTGTAGGCGTCGAACGCCGCCAGCGCCGAAACGGGATTGACGTTGTACGCCCGGCTGATGCTCACCACCGTAGTCTCTGCCACCTTGCCCCGGACAAGCTGCTGGGCAAGGGTGGTCCGCTTGATGCCGGAGACGCGGCAGATGTCGGACGTGCTCGTGTTGGGGGCGATGCCGTGCAGCCAGCGCTGGAACGCTTTGGCAGGAATTGGCATATCGGCTCTCTGCTGAACGGATGATTGCCTTTTGATTTTAGCCTGACCTTTCGGAGGCAGTTTGGTGCGGCGTGCTGAGTCGACTATGCTTGATGGTCGAGCCCGTTGGTCCGTACACCCCCCAAGTCCGGACCGGCGGGCTCTTTAGTGCCCCGGCACTTTTCGGGGCGGCACATTGCGGATTCACCGCAGTTTCGGGCCGATTCAGGCGGGCTCCTCCGGCCGGGCGGCGGCGAGAGGATGGACCAACCTATGACTGCAACCCTTGTTGCCAAAGATCTTTCCGGCGGCCACGACCACCGGACGCTGTTCGACAAACTTTCCCTCACGGTGGCCCCCGGCGACGTGGTAGGTGTGGTGGGCGCCAACGGCGCCGGCAAGTCCACCCTGCTGCGCCTCCTGGCCGGTGTGGACCAGCCCCAAGGCGGCAGCGTCAGCCTCGCCCCCTCCGATGCCTTTGTAGGTTGGCTGCCTCAGGAACACGAGCGCGTGGCCGGAGAGACTGTGGCCGGCTACATCGCCCGCCGGACCGGCTGCGCCCATGCCACCGTGGAGATGGAGTCCACCGCCGAGGCGTTGGGCTCCGGCGCACCGGGCGCCGATGACGCCTACTCGCTGGCCTTTGACCGCTGGATGGCTTCAGGCGCGGCAGACCTCGACGAACGCATCCCGCCCGTTCTTGCCGACCTCGGGCTGGACACCGGCGCGGACGCCCCTATGACCGGGCTCTCCGGCGGCCAGGCCGCCCGCGTGGCCCTCGCGGCGCTCCTGCTCAGCCGGTTCGACGTTGTGCTGCTGGACGAGCCCACCAACGACCTTGACCTGGCCGGCCTGGCCAAACTGGAAGCGTTTGTGCAGGGACTGCGCGGCGGTGTGGTGCTGGTGTCCCATGACCGCGAGTTCCTGGCCCGCTGCGTGACCACCATCGTGGAACTGGATCTGGCGCAGAATTCCGTGGCGGTCTACGACGGCGGCTATGAGGCCTTCCTGGAGGAGCGCGCGGTGGCGCGGCGCCACGCTAGGGAAAAGTTCGAGGAGTTCGCGTCCACCAAGGCAGACCTGGTCTCCCGTGCCCGGACCCAGCGCGAGTGGAGCTCCCAGGGCGTGCGGAACGCCATGAAGAAAAGCCCGGACAATGACAAGATCCGCCGGGCCGCCAGCACCGAGTCATCGGAAAAGCAGGCCCAGAAGGTCCGGCAGATGGAATCCCGGATTGCCCGGCTGGACGTGGTGGAGGAGCCGCGGAAGGAATGGCAGCTGCAGTTCACCATTGGCCAGGCGCCCCGGTCCAGTGCGGTGGTGGCCACCTTGCGTGACGCCGTCGTGAAGCAGGGAAGCTTCACGCTGGGCCCGGTGAACCTGCAGCTCAACGCGGGGGAGCGGATCGGCATCACCGGCCCCAACGGAGCCGGCAAGTCGACGCTGCTGCGCCTGCTCCTGGGCGTGCAGGCGCCCGACGCCGGCAACGCCGCCATGGGCGCCTCGGTGGCCATCGGCGAAATTGACCAGGCCCGCGGACTGCTGGCCGGCCACCTCAACCTTGGCGACGCCGTCGAAGCCGTGCTCACGGACCTGACGCCCGCGGAGGTCCGCACGCTGCTGGCCAAGTTCGGGCTGAAGGCGGACCACACCACCCGCCCCGTTGATTCCCTGTCGCCGGGCGAACGCACCCGCGCCGCGCTGGCTCTGCTGCAGGCCCGCGGGGTGAATCTGCTGGTCCTGGACGAACCCACCAACCACCTGGACCTGCCCGCCATCGAGCAGCTGGAAGAGGCCCTGGGAAGTTATGAGGGCGCTTTGTTGTTAGTAACCCATGACCGGAGGCTGCTGGAGAATGTTCAGCTGGATGTCCGGTGGAACGTGGACAACGGAATGGTAACTGAACTGATGGCAGACGATTCCTCACAGGCGGGGCACCAGCGATGAGCATGGACGGCGTGGCCTGGCACTCCCTGTACAACATCTCCCGGGCCAAGAACGGCTCCCAGCCCTTCTCCAAGGCCACCCTGAAACGGGTCCTGGGCTTCGCCCGCCCGCACCGGACAAAGCTGATCGCGTTTGTGGCGCTGTCCATTGTGATGGCGTTCCTGGCGGTGGCCACGCCCGTGCTGGCTGGCCAGGTGGTTGATGCCATCGTGGCCAAGGCGGGTACAGACGAAGTGATCCGGCTGGCGCTGCTGATCGCCGTGGTGGCCGTTGCCGAAGCCGGCCTGGGACTGGTGAGCCGCTGGCTTTCGTCCAACATCGGCGAAGGCGTGATCGTGGACCTGCGCACCAGGGTCTTTGACCATGTGCAGAAGATGCCCATCGCGTTCTTCACCCGCACCCGCACCGGCGCACTGGTCAGCCGCCTGAACAACGACGTCATCGGCGCGCAGTCCGCCTTCGCCGGCACGCTGTCCGGCGTGGTCAGCAACGTGGTGGCACTGATCCTGACGCTGATCGTAATGCTCGGGACTTCCTGGCAGGTCACCGTGCTCGCCATGATCCTGCTGCCGATCTTCCTGATCCCTGCTCGCCGGATGGGCTCCAAGCTCGCGGACCTGCGGCGTGAGGCGGCAAACCACAACGCGGCCATGGGCACCCAGATGACCGAGCGGTTCTCCGCGCCGGGCGCCACACTGGTGAAGCTTTTCGGCCGCCCGGACGAGGAATCCCGCGAGTTCGCGGTCCGCGCCGGACGGGTCCGGGACATCGGCGTCCGCACCGCCATGCTGCAGTTCACCTTCGTCACCGCGCTGACGCTGGTGTCCGCGCTCGCCTTGGCCTTGGTCTACGGCCTGGGCGGCTGGCTGGCCATCGGCGGGCAGCTCGCCGCGGGCGACGTTGTGGTGCTGGCACTGCTGCTGACCCGCCTGTACGCCCCGCTCACCGCCCTGTCCAACGCCCGCGTGGAAATCATGAGCGCCCTGGTCAGCTTCGAGCGGGTTTTCGAGATCCTGGACCTCAAGCCGCTGATCCAGCAGAAGCCCGACGCCGTGGCCATCCCGCCGGGAAACGTTTCGGTGGAGTTCGACGACGTCCGCTTCGCCTACCCCTCCGCGGACAAGGTCTCGCTGGCCTCGCTCGAGGAAGTGTCCACGCTGGACACCCGCGGCGGCGAAGACGTGCTGCATGGCATCAGTTTCCGGGTGGAACCCGGGCAGACCGTCGCCCTGGTGGGCTCCTCCGGTGCCGGAAAGTCCACTATCGCGCAGCTGCTTTCCCGGCTGTACGACGTCGATTCCGGCGCCGTGCGGCTCGGCGGCACCCTGCCCGGCTCGGGGCTGGACGTCCGGGACGCCACCTTCGATTCCCTGCGGGACACGCTGGGGATGGTCACCCAGGACGGACACCTCTTCCACGAATCCATCGCTTCCAACCTCCGGCTTGCCCGGCCGGACGCCACCGAAGAGGACATGTGGGACGCCATCCGGCAAGCCCGCCTGGAAACCATGATCCGGTCCCTGCCAGACGGCCTGGACACTGTAGTGGGGGAGCGCGGTTACCGGCTCTCCGGCGGTGAACGCCAGCGCCTCACCATCGCCCGGCTGCTGATTTCCCAGCCCCGGGTGGTCATCCTCGACGAGGCCACCGCCGCACTCGACTCCACCAACGAAGCCGCCGTGCAGGCGGCCCTGGGCGCCGCGCTCGAGGGGCGCACCGCCGTCGTGATTGCCCACCGGCTGTCCACCATCCGTGCCGCCGACGTCATCCTTGTGGTCGAGGACGGGCGGATCGTGGAACGCGGGAACCACACCGATCTGCTCGCGGCCGAGGGCCGGTACGCCGAGCTCTACCAGACGCAGTTCGCCGAGGCCACGGCCGTAGCAGCGGAAGCCGTTCCGGAGTACTAGACCCACCCCTCAGCGGCGCAGCGCGGCCAGTTCCGGCAGGATGTGGTCCGTGAGGAGTGGGGCCAGGTCCGCTGGCAGCGGCGCGCCCCGATCCAGCGCAGCCAGGTCCAGCCAGCGGATTTCGGCGATTTCAGCTGACGGGTGCGCCGTCCAGGTTCCCGGCGCGGTAAACACGGTGGCTTCAATGTCCGTGGCCGCCTCGTTGGCGGCGTCGGCGATCCAGACGCCCATCAGCTCCAGCTCCTGCGGGTCTACGACGATCCCCACTTCCTCCTGAAGTTCCCGCGCCGCGGCGTGGACGGCGGTTTCACCGGCTTCTGGCTTGCCGCCGGGGTGCATAAACATGCTGGTGCCGCGCTTGCGGACGGTCAGGAGCCGGCCGGCGTCGTCGAAGACACAGACGGCGGAGACAACAATGCGGGCTTTCACGGTACCGAGCCTAGCCTGTTCAGACCAGCCGCTTCAGACCTGACGCTTCAGGGCGGACGTCAGCAGCAGGTCCTTGCGCGGGCCGGTCACATCCCACGTGTAACTGAATGTGTCCGGGCCTTCGTAGTTGTAGGCCACGCGGTACGTATCGGGATCGCACCAGTGCCGGTCCTGGCTGGCCTCCGGCGTGAAACTCATCCGGTGGAAGGGCCGCCCGTCGGCAAAAAATACGTCCAGGGCGTCGGGCCGGTCAGCGGGTTTCAGGACGTATTCACGCGAGGCAGGGCCGGTAAAGGTGGGCCAGCGCATGGTGCCTTCTTCACTGAAGGCCAGGCCGCCGTCGTCCGTAGGGGAAAAACGTACGACGCCGGCAAAGGTTCCGTGGGTGCCCGTTGACCGGTCCAGCAGCTGCCGTTCAACGGCCCAGCTTCCCTGAATGGAGAGGTTCCTGGCCGGCGAGGGGCCGAGCAGGTAGGCGCGGAGGTCAAACTCCGGTGACGGAAGATTCAAGTGCCCTCGATTGGAATCGAACCAACGACACCGGCTTTAGGAGAGCCGTGCTCTATCCACTGAGCTACGAGGGCGCATATCCGCTGGTCCGGCAGGGCCGGTCCGTCCGGACACGGATACAAGCATACAAGGTGGGAGGCCGTACTACGCTCTTGGCATGAGATCAGCCCCGACGTCCGCCCCCGCCGTGGCCTACCTCCCGGACACCGCCTCGACCCGCCAGTACATCGGCGCCTGGTCCGTGCTGAGTGTCCTGCAGTATTTTGTGGCGGAAACGGCCGTGATCGGGGCGTGGGCGGGTCCGGTGCCCTATGACCGCCGGACCGGCTACATCAGCGACCTGGGCGCCGTTAACTGCGGGATCTACGACGGGCGGGACGTGTGTTCGCCGCTACATTGGCTGATGAACGCCTCGTTTTTGGTCCAGGGGCTGGGGATGCTGCTCGGTGCGCTGCTGCTGGGATCGGGGCTGCTGTGTGTCGCCGCCAGGGCAGGGGCCCGGGTCCAGCCTGCGCGCCGGAAGCCTTGGCTGGCTGCGGTCTGCGTTCGGATCCTGACCGGCGCCGCCGGTGCCGGGACCATGGTGGTTGGCCTGGTGCCGGAGGATGCCGGCTCGGCCTTCCACTTCATCGGCGCGGTGGTGTATTTCCTCGCCGGCGCGGCGGCCCTCGTGGTGCTGGGCATCCTGTGGCTGCGGCAGACGCCCCTGGGTTGGCTCGTCCTGGTGTGCGGGCTGGTGTCGCTCGCCGCGCTGGCGACCGGCGGTCTCACGGGGATGGACGTTCCGGAACCGGGCACCCTGGAACGGCTGATGGGCTACCCCGTCACTGTGGGTGTGGCTGCCTCAGGTCTGGTGATCGCACAGCGGGTCCACCGGCACCGGAAGGAAGTACGCTCGGTCGCGTCTGCGGGTAGCCGCTGACCCAGTGCTCCAGACGTGGCGGACTCATGGCCGGTCGAGGAAGAATTCCCGGAAATCGGTGAGCGAAGCACCACCGGGGTAGCCGAGTGCATCGGCGCCCACCGACACCGCGTCGTCGGGTGAAAAAATGCCGACCGAGAAGGTGCCGGTCTTAAGGTCTTCGGTTTCTTCCAGCATCGCCGGAAGGGCTCCCTCCAGCGCCCGGGCAAGCGCTGCCTCGTCGCTGTCTGTCCCCACCAGCTTCGCGGTGATGAAGTTTCCCGACGTGTTCATGTTCACGTGGAGTTGGGCCGAGGCGATCCCCGGAACGGACATCGCGGCGTCCTGCATCGCGGTCTTCAGGCGCTCAGCCGGTGCGGGTCCGCCCACGACGCAGGCTGAGAGGCCGAGGACGACCAGCCCCATGATGATCGTTGAGGCGATGGGCTTGAGAATTCTGTGCAAGGTCACTGCTTTCGGGAGACATTGGTCACCGTTGAGGTGACTTGGCTGGCGTCTGAGGTCAGGAACTTTTGGGTTGAGTCTTTCTGGCTGTAGTTGGCGATCGGTCCCTGGGACTCCTGGTTCTCGGTTGACGTTACGTACGCGGAACCGTCGTGGTAACTCATGTTGGCCAACCCCGGGCCGCCGTCGGGATTCGGCATGGTGACGACGGTGGCCCCATTGTCCTGGGTGATGGAGGTGCTCACAGGCCAGCCGACGGGTCCCGGTCCGACGGTGGCATCCCCCAGGTCCACTCTCGGCACGGGATCTCCCTCGTGCTGCAGGGCCAGGACATCGATGGACGGCGGGATGGGTGCGGAGTCCACGGGCGAACCGAATGTGACGACGTTGGTGACGTTGAACTGGGCGGTGAACGCACTGTCTGATGCCAGGGCAACGGCGATCATTCCGCCTTGGGAGTGCCCCGAAAGCATCACGGGCGCTCCTGGCGGAATGCCGGCCTTCTCCATCGCCAGCCGGACAGCTTCCGCCGCGGTCGACATATTGCCGCCTGCCAGCTCAAGGTTCCCGGTGAGGTCGGTTGGATTCGCTGCTCCGTCGGGATACCACCGGGTGGTGCCCGGAATGCTGACGATGTAGGCGGGTGGCTCGCCTGGTTTGTTGACCATTACGATGCGGATGCTGGTGTCAGGAGTACCGGGCTTTCCCTGGTCGCCATAGGCTGCCTGTGTGGTGGCCAGGATGGCGCTGACGGTGGAGGGGACCGGCGTGTTGCCCCTGCTGTTGGCGTCCAGCTTCCCTGGATTTCCAACGCCCACGGCGATGGGATCCCCTGCGACGGGCCGGCCGTCGTCGAACAGGTGCGGGTTGGAAAAGCCCAGGGTGAAAGTGGCCTGTCTGAGGTTCTCCAAGGAAGCTGCCAGCATCACGCTGTTGGAGACAAGCTCTGTGATGGATGGCGGTTCGCCCGACGTCAGCCATCGCCAGCCCATCTCCGCGACGTTGCCGGCGTGGCTGAAGACATTTCCCTGCGCATCCATGATGTTCCTGATGGGAAGCGGAGCGATCTCCTGGACGTAGTGCCACGTGTTGCTGACTGTGTCCCCGACAGCCTCCGTAACTTCTCCGGCGGTGTCCCACAGGTCCTCCGTGGCGTCGGCTACGGAGTCCATTAGCTGGTCAAAGATTGAGGGACCGCCGGTAGTTTGGGGCGCCGCGCTTGCCTCCAAGCGGCGGCTGGCTGCCACTTGTTCCTCAACATTCTGTTTGACGGCCTTGGAAGCGGCCGCGAGTGCATGGGCAGTCCCGATCAGCTGCCGCCGGTGTCCAACCCACTCATCCGTGAACCGCTTTCCGTCGTCACCATTCCAGGGCGCACCGGTGATCAGCGGAGTCAGGCTGCCGCTCAGGGCCAGCAGCCGGTCACTGGTGCGGGCAAACTCTTCGCTGAGGCGCCGCCCGCTCTCCACGTCCATTCCGTACAGGGCCATGGTCACGCCGCCTTTTCCGCAGCGCTGGCAAGGTACTCGCGGGCTCCGAGCACACGCCACGCAAACTCGCGGCTGAGGTCAGCAATGGAATAGCTACGCTCCGCCAGAGCCCAGGCGTCTCTACTGAGATGTCCCGAGTGATGTCCCTGGTCCGCAGCGGGCACCGCCGCCGACACCTCAAGATGGAACGCATGGGTGGCGACAGGACCGGTTTCCTCGATGACGGTATCCGGTGCCGCCTGCCGTTCCGCGGCCGCGGGCAAATGGCGCCGGATGGCAGCCCAGGCATCTTCCTCGCGGAAGAAGGAAACTTCGACCGCGTTGCGGACTTCCGTCACGGCCACACCGTCCACACCGTGCCGGATCCTGCGGTAATAGGTGATTCCAACGCCCCGCCCGCCGGCGAGTCCGATCTCGGTGTGGACGGACAGCTCCTGTGTTTGGACCACCGCCGCGGCCTTCACGGGAGCAGACGCCGCAATCCACACTGCGAGCACCCACTGCCGGGTGATGGCGCCCTGCCCGTCGACAATTCCTGCCCGGCGCAGCTCGGCTTCCATGGCCTGGGGGTCTTCAGCATCCAGTTGGCGGCTGGCCTCGGCCTGGGCCGACTCCCGGTACGCGGAAAGGTCGCCATCCGCCTCGTTCGCCAGTACTTCCGCCGCCTTGTGGACAGTTGACGCCCAGGCCAGTCCGCTGATCTCAAAGATATTGAGAGCAGGATCCGTCCGTGATTCCCCCATGGATTCCCCCGATGTTTAAGATCCCCGGCATCGGATGCCGGCACTGGACACACTATCGGGGTGTCCGGCAGGAACGGTATGGGGAGAACTCTCCGGAGGTACGGGCGGGAACCTACTGCTGGCGCGGCCGTTTGCGCAGGAACACTGCCGCTGCCCCGGCCAGCAGGCTGACGACGAACAGCACCCACCCCGCAACGGTGAGCCCGGACGCCAAGGCGACCTGGCCGGCGTCGGCCGTTTCCGATCCCAGCGCGGCGTCGACGGCGACATTGCCCCACAACCGGACCACCACAAACAGCAGCGGCACCGCCCAGAGGGCCCAGCGGAGCGTCTTCCTGGCGACGTTGGTTCCGATCAGGAGCAGCCACGTGAAGCCGAAGATCAGCGGGAACAGTGTGCCGGCAGTCTTGTGGACGTAGTTGAGCTGGCCGCGGGCGTCGTTGTCCATGGCGGCGTTCAATTGGCCAACATAGCCGGTGTCAAAACCGCCCACCAGGGAATCCGGCATGGCCAGGCCGCCGGAGAGCTGGGTGAGCTGCTGCAGCGTGAGCAGGTGGACGTACCAGAACAGGAACAGGCTCACTGTCACACCCGCGATGAGGATTAGGTTGGTGTTGTTCTGGGCCTTCTGCGGCGAACGGCTGGTGGTGGGGTTGATGACCGGCGGAAGGCTGTGCTGCGGAACAGCCGCCTTGGAGCCGTGCTTCTTGATCCGCTGCGCTGGGGTTTTGGCCATGGCACCATTATCCCGCCACCTAAACTGGGTCCATGACCACTGGCCGGCACAGCGCCCTTGAACTTGACCCCGCCCTGGACGATTACCAGCTGGCCTCCGCGCTGGTGCGCGAAGCCGGGCAACTGGCGCTCCTGATGCGCATGGCCGGACTGCAGTCCCAGCAGAAAACCTCCATCTCCGACGTGGTGACCGCTGCGGACCACGCTGCGGAAGCCTACGTGCTGGGGCAGCTGCAGCGCTGCCGGCCGGAGGACGGCATCCTGGGGGAGGAAGGCGCTTCGGTGGCCGGCACCAGCGGCCGTACCTGGGTGATCGACCCCGTGGATGGCACCTATAACTTCCTGCACGGATCCACGTACTGGTGCTCGGCCCTCGCACTGAAGGACTCGTCCGATGTGCTGCTCGGCGCGATATTCCAGCCCGAGGAGGACAAACTCTGGCTCGGCGGCACGGCCCACGCGGCCACGCTGAATGGAGAGGTGATGACCGCCTACCGGGACGCGGGGGCCGGTCAGGACGGCACCGCGCGCAATGCGACCGCGCTCGCCGAACTCGGCGCAGCCACCTACATCCACCCCACCTGGCTGATGGATCCGCTCTGCGCCATGCCCTGGCACGCTGCGGCCACCTCCGCCGCGGCGCTGCGGATGTTCGGCTCCGGGTCCTGCGACCTGGGCCGGGTGGCCGATGGCCAGCTGGGGTGCTGGTTCCAGCACAGCTGCCCGGAATGGGACTGGCTGCCCGGCAAGGCAATCGTCCGGGCCGCCGGCGGTGCCACGGACACGGTCCGGATCAACGGCCTGGACTGGTTTATGGCGGGAGGCACGACGGCGGTACGGGAGCTGCGTGCCGCCCTCGAGTCGGGCTCCGTGGCCTGAGTCCGGGCCGCTTTTGCGCGTTTCCGAGGTTGGGCTCACGGTGTTATCCACAGGGTTGGACCTGACTGTCAGCCCCACCGCCTAGACTTGTAGGCACCATGGATATGTTGTTTGACCCGTACTCTGACGGACCGTTCAAGGCCGCCGCGCCAGCCTCCGCCCGCACCAAGTCGCGCCCGGAAGGCCTTGCCGCGGCCGCCGAATTCGGTGGCGGCGGGCCTGGCAGCGGACCGGGCGGCGGGTCCGAACACGCAGCAGAACAGGGCGCCCAGCGCACGGGCGGCTGGGCCAACCAGCAGCCCTCTCATGACGGCAACGGCGAGCCGGCCCACCACCGGCCCAATGCCGAGGAACTCCTGCAGGGGCTTAACCCGCAGCAGGAGGAGGCTGTCAAGCACGCCGGCGGTGCCCTGCTTATTGTGGCCGGCGCCGGCTCGGGAAAAACCCGCGTCCTCAGCAACCGGATCGCATACCTCATTGCCACGCGCCGCGCGCATCACGGTGAGATCCTGGCCATCACGTTCACCAACAAGGCCGCCGCCGAGATGCGGGAGCGCATCGCTGCGCTGGTGGGTGGACGGGCCAAGATCATGTGGATCTCCACGTTCCACTCGTCCTGCGTGCGTATCCTGCGCCAGGAGGCCGCCAACGTCGGCCGGAAGTCGAACTTCTCCATCTACGACTCCGCGGACTCGCTGCGGCTGGTAATCCAGGTCTCCAAGAGCCTGGACCTGGACCCCAAGAAGTTCGCGCCCAAGGCCATCCAGCACAAGATCTCCGCGCTCAAGAACGAGCTCATCGACGCAGATGCCTACGCGTCCTCCGCGAACTACAACGATCCCTTCGAGTCCGCCGTGGCTGACGTCTTCAAGGGCTACACCCAGCGGCTGCGCCAAGCCAACGCCATGGACTTCGATGACCTCATCGCCGAGACCGTCTACATGTTCCGCGCCTTCCCGGCGCTCGCCGATTCCTACCGGCGGCGGTTCCGGCACGTCCTGGTGGACGAGTACCAGGACACCAACCACGCCCAGTACGCCCTGGTCCGCGAAATCGTGGGTGAGGGCCCCGGCGCGTCCGAGCTCACCGTCGTCGGCGACTCCGACCAATCCATCTACGCCTTCCGCGGCGCCGACATCCGCAACATCGTGGAGTTCGAAAAGGACTACCCGGACGCCCGCACCATCAAACTGGAGCAGAACTACCGCTCCACGCAGAACATCCTCAGCGCGGCCAACTCCGTGATCTCACGCAACCCCAACCGCCCCGACAAGCGGCTGTGGACCGCCGAGGGCGAGGGCCACAAGATCATTGGCTATGTGGGCGAGAACGAGCACGCCGAGGCCCAGTTCATTGCCAAGGAGATTGACCGGCTCCAGGACGAGGACAACCTCCGCCCCGGTGATGTTGCCATTTTCTACCGCACCAACGCGCAGTCCCGTTCCATCGAGGACGTGCTGGTCCGGGTTGGCCTACCGTACAAAGTGGTGGGCGGCACCCGCTTCTACGACCGCAAGGAAATCAAGGACGCCCTCGCGTACCTCCGCGTTCTGGTGAACCCGGACGACGACGTCAACCTGCGCCGGGTGCTCAACGAACCCAAGCGCGGCATTGGTGACCGCGCCGAAGGTGCCGTGGCCGCACTGGCCGAGCGCGAACGGATGTCGTTCATGGCCGCCGCCCGGAGGGCTGAAGAAGCTCCCGGCATGGCCACCCGTTCCGTCAACGCCGTCCTCGGGTTTGTGAAACTGCTGGACGACCTCGCAGAGGTTGCCTCCGGTTCGGGTGCCGCCGCTGCGCTGGAGGCCGTCCTGGAACAAACCGGTTACCTTGCGGGGCTGCGTTCCAGCACTGATCCACAGGATGAGTCCCGCGTGGAGAACCTGGCGGAACTCGTCGCCGTCGTGCGCGAATACGAACAGGAGAACCCGGAAGGTTCCCTAGGCGCATTCCTGGAACAGGTGTCCCTGGTGGCAGACGCGGACCAGATCCCGGACGCCCCCGGCGCGGACATCGACGCCGCCGTGGCCGAAGCCAAACGCCTGGGCGTGGTCACGCTGATGACCCTCCACACCGCCAAGGGGCTCGAATTCCCGGTGGTGTTCCTGACCGGCATGGAACACGGGCTGTTCCCGCACCAGCGCTCGGCCACGGACCCCAAGGAACTCGCCGAGGAACGCCGGCTGGCCTACGTGGGCCTGACCCGCGCGCGCAAGCGCCTCTACGTCACCCGGTCAGAAGTCCGCAGCATGTGGGGCCAAAGCCAGTACAACCCGGCCAGCCAGTTCCTCGAGGAAATTCCCGCCGAGCTGCTGGACTGGAAACGCGAAGGCACCAGCCGGCAGTCCGGCGGCTGGGGGAGCAGCAGCGCGTCGATCGGTTCCAGCCGTTACGGCGGATCCTTCTGGGGCGCCGGCACGTCCCGCGGCGCGGCCGCCGATACCTCGGCGGGCTTCAACGCGGACGTTCCCGCGGCCATCGCCAAGAACCGGGTCCAGCCGCAGAAGGAGATTGTGGCCGTCAGTGTAGGCGACAAGGTCAACCACACCAGCTTCGGCAACGGCACGGTGCTAGCGCTGGAAGGCGCGGGGGACAAGACGGTGGCCAAGGTGAAGTTCAGCGTCGGCGAGAAGCGACTCCTGCTCCGCTACGCGCCACTCACGAAGCTTGACGCCTGACCACGCTTGCCCTTGTCCGGGCGCCCCGGCTGGCTTACAGTTCAGGAACGCGCGTACCCGGGAAACAGCCGGTAGCCGGGGAACCGGTGAAGCGCAGGCCACTTGAGCACAGCAGAACTTGAGCACAGCAGATTCGGGGGCACCACTGTGAAGATCCTGTTCGCCAGCCAGGCCATTGACGGCCATTTCAACCCCATGACGGGCGTGGCGATGCGGCTCAAGGACCGCGGCCACGAGGTGGTCTGGTACACGGGTCCGGTCTATGCGGACAGGCTCGGCGGCATGGGAATCCAGCACTTCCCCTTCCGCAGGGCCATCGAGCACCGCGCGGACAACCTCAATGAGCTCTATCCGGAGCGGGCCAAGCTCAAGGGCCCACGGGCCATCGGCTTCGACGGCGAGAAGATTTTCGCCAGCAACGTCAGCCACTTCTTCGAGGACATCCGCGAGGTCGCGCAGCAGAATCCCTTCGACGTTCTTGTGGCGGACAGTTCCATGTTCATTCACCGGCTCGTCTCCCACTTGATGGGCAAGCCGGTGGTGAATTTTGTTGCGATCCCCAACATGGAAAGCGACCCGCAGGTGCCGCCGCTTTTCTTCGGGTTCCGGCCGCCCCGCAATCCTGCGGAGAAGGCGGTCCAAGGCTTGGCGGGCCTGCTGTCCGACAAGGTCATCCTTCGGCCGGCCAGTCAAAGCTACCGCCGGCAGCATGCCGCCTACGGCCAGGCTGTTCCGCGGGAAGGCCGGCTGACGGACGAACCCTATCGGTGCTCGGACGCCATTATCCAGACCGGCCCGGAATCCCTCGATTTCCCGCGGCGCCGGGTCAACCCCAAAGTGCACTACGTCGGTGCGCTCCTGCCATACCGGTCGCCAGGCCCGGCCGCCCCCGGTTCCGCTGATTTCAGCGGGGACGGCGGGTTTCCCCGGTCCTACCCCGCAACACTCGTTGTCACCCAGGGAACTGTGGACAACCTGGACCAAGACAAACTCATCGTTCCGTCGCTTGAGGCGGTCAAGGACATGGATGCGTTGGTCATCGTGGCAACCGGCGGGCACGGCACCGAAGAGTTGAAAGCCCGGTACGCGCAACCCAACGTGGTGGTCCGGGACTACGTGGACTTCGCGGAGGTCTTTGACTTCACGGATGTCTTCATCACCAACGGTGGATTTGGCGGTGTCCAGCTGAGCCTGTCCAAGGGGGTTCCCTTGGTGGTTTCGGGGATCAACGAGGGCAAAAGTGATGTTAACGCCCGGGTGGAAAACGCCGGCGTCGGCATTAACCTCAGGACGGAGTCACCCAAGTCCGCCGACATAGCCGCTGCAGTTCGAAAGGTCCTGGAGGATCCCGGCTGGAAATCCCGCGCCCGGACGATGCAGGAGCAGTTCGACCGTGAGGATCCCGCCGAAGCTGCTGCCGCCGTCGTCGAGGCCGCCGGGACGCGCCCGACGGCCTGAGACCGCTGCCGGGGCATAATGGAGGCCATGCGACGGACTGTATTGGGGATCCTGGCCGCCTTCTTCCTGCTGGCAGGCACTGCGTGCAGCATCACCACCGAGGACCCGGACTATGTGGCTCCGCCGCCGCTGCCGGCCATGGAACAACTGGAACAGGCAGCGCTGGCCGACCCCGCCGCGTTCAAGGCCAGCGGGGATGTCCTGTCCTTCATCACGGAGGACCGGAACATTGTGTGCTCCCTGACATCGGCCCGTGGGGAACACCTCAACCTCCCGTATGAGTCGAACAGCTTCAGTGATGCGGCCAACAACAAGCTCGCCACCGTCCCGGTGGCGCATTGCGAGCTTGCCGGTTACCCCAAGCCTGCCGCGGGCGACATCAAGGACGACTGCGCCGGCACCGGCCTGGGCTATCTGGGCGGAGCGGCGCTGCTCAGCCCGGACAAGGCAACGTATGGGGAGTGCCGTTCCGGCGTCACACAAATGGAGGCAGCCTACGGACCCAAAGGAAATATAAGCGGCCCGCTGACCGAACTGGCGGTCCTCGCCGAGGGCCAGAACCTGGAACGGAACGGGCTGCGCTGTTCGGCCCATAACGGCGGCGTGGCGTGCGGAAACGTCTCGGCCGGCGTCGGATTCTTTGTGGCCCGGGACCGCTACGAACTTATTTCCAAGGCAGCTGCAACGGCCTCCCCGGCACCCGCGGAGGCCTCAAAAACCCCGTAATCTAGGCGTTTTTCTACGCTCCATAGAATAGTGTCGTTACTCACATAAGCGGTAGTGTGGAACGGGCCGGTCCTCTGAGAGGGCTAGAGTTCCGAATGGAGCATTGCGCTGTGGGGCCCGTTTCCGGACTGGTCGCAGGTGCAGGCAATCCGCAGCCCGGTCATCGTCTTCGGCGGTGCCCGACTGTACAGAAACTACTTCGACGTAGAAGGACACTAAACCGTGGACCTGTTTGAATACCAGGCGCGCGATATGTTCGAGGCGCACGGTGTACCCGTGCTTGCCGGCATCGTGGCGTACACCCCAGAAGAAGCAAAGGCAGCTGCCGAGAAAATCGGCGGCGTAACTGTCGTTAAGGCCCAGGTTAAGGCCGGTGGCCGCGGTAAGGCTGGCGGCGTCAAGGTTGCCAAAACCGCCGATGAGGCGTTTGAGCACTCCACCAACATCCTGGGCATGGACATCAAGGGCCACACCGTCAACAAGGTGATGATTGCCCAGGGTGCCGACATTGCCGAGGAGTACTACTTCTCCGTGCTGCTGGACCGGGCCAACCGCAACTACCTGGCCATGTGCTCGGTAGAAGGCGGCATGGAAATCGAACAGCTCGCCGTCGAACGCCCTGAGGCGCTCGCCAAGATCGCCATCGACCCCGCTGTGGGCATCGACCAGGCCAAGGCTGACGAAATCGTTGCAGCTGCAGGCTTCGATGAGGAACTGCGCGGCAAAGTCGCCGCCGTGATCCTCAAGCTCTGGGACGTCTTCAAGAAGGAAGACGCCACCCTCGTTGAGGTCAACCCGCTGGTCAAGACCGGCGCCGGCGACATCGTGGCACTGGATGGCAAGGTCTCGCTCGACGAGAACGCCGACTTCCGCCACGCCAAGCACGCCCTCCTTGAAGACAAGGACGCTGCAGATCCGCTCGAGGCCAAGGCCAAGGCGCAGGACCTGAACTACGTCAAGCTGGACGGCTCCGTGGGCATCATCGGCAACGGTGCAGGCCTGGTCATGTCCACCCTGGACGTTGTCGCCTACGCCGGTGAAAACCACGGCAACGTCAAGCCCGCCAACTTCCTGGACATCGGCGGTGGAGCTTCCGCCGAGGTCATGGCTGCCGGCCTCGACGTCATCCTGGGCGACCCGCAGGTCAAGTCCGTGTTCGTGAACGTCTTCGGTGGCATCACCGCGTGTGACGCCGTCGCCAAGGGCATCGTTGGTGCGCTGGCCGAGCTGGGCCACTCCGCGAACAAGCCGCTGGTAGTCCGCCTCGACGGCAACAACGTTGAGGAAGGCCGCCGCATCCTGGCCGAGGCCAACCACCCGCTGGTTACCCTGGCCGCCACCATGGACGAGGGCGCCGACAAGGCCGCCGAGCTCGCCAACGCAGCTAAGTAAAGGGACGCACCATGTCTATCTATCTGAACAAGGACTCCAAGGTCATCGTCCAGGGCATCACCGGCGGCGAAGGCACCAAGCACACCGCCCTGATGCTGAAGGCCGGCACCAACATTGTTGGTGGCGTTAACGCCCGTAAGGCCGGCACCACGGTCCTGCACGGCGACACCGAAATCACCGTTTTTGGCACCGTCAAGGAAGCCATGGCTGAAACCGGCGCCGACGTCTCCATCGTCTTCGTCCCGCCGGCATTCACCAAGAACGCCGTGGTTGAGGCCATCGAGGCAGGCATCGGCCTGGTCGTCGTCATCACCGAAGGCGTGCCGGTCCAGGATTCCGCCGAGTTCTGGGCACTGGCCCAGTCCACGGTTGACGCCGACGGCAAGCAGGTCACCCGCATCATCGGCCCGAACTGCCCCGGCATCATCACGCCGGGCGAAGCGCTGGTTGGCATCACGCCGGCCAACATCACGGGCAAGGGCCCCATCGGCCTGGTTTCCAAGTCCGGAACCCTGACCTACCAGATGATGTACGAGCTGCGCGACCTCGGCTTCTCCACCGCCATCGGCATCGGCGGCGACCCCGTCATCGGCACCACGCACATCGACGCCCTGGCCGCGTTCGAGGCTGACCCCGAGACTAAGGCGATCGTGATGATCGGCGAAATCGGTGGCGACGCCGAAGAGCGTGCTGCCGACTTCATCAAGGCACACGTCACCAAGCCGGTTGTTGGCTACGTTGCCGGCTTCACCGCTCCCGAAGGCAAGACCATGGGCCACGCCGGCGCCATCGTCTCCGGTTCCGCCGGAACCGCCCAGGCCAAGAAGGAAGCCCTCGAGGCTGCAGGCGTGAAGGTCGGCAAGACGCCGTCCGAGACCGCCAAGCTGCTGCGCGAAGTTTACGCAGCGCTCTAGTAGTTCTGTAAGAGCAACGCGGGGTCACTCCCTGCCCGTTCCAGAGGTTGGATCGGGCGCTGAGTGACCCCGCGTTCTTGGTTAAGTAGCTGCCCGGCCCCGGCAGTGGCCCAGAGCTTGTCCCGCCGGGTTCACGGGCCGTTCACTGCGGATATTCCTGGCTGCTAGGAGACGCGCCTAGCGTCTTTCGGGTGAACATATCTCAACGGAGACGCACCGGCCTGGTTGCAGCAGCGCTGCTGGCCGCCGTCCTGCTGCCCTTGCCCGCTGCCCGCGCATCCGCCCCACAAGTTTCTCCTGGCACAGTGTTGCCCGCAGCTGAACCGGCGCCCGCCTACAGCCAGGACTTTTCCGGTCCGGGGCTCCCCGAGGGATTCACCGCCGTGGACGGCGCGTGGAAGGTGGAAAACGGGCGCCTGTATGGAACCAGCACATCGTCCAGTCAGCTCTCACGGGTGACCTTCGGCCCCCACCTGCCCAACTACCGGTTCGAAGCGACCGTCCGGTTTGAAAACGTCCTCAACGCGGCCCGCTGGTCTGCCCTCGCCCTGGACATGAGGCCCGACGGCGGTGTCCCGTTCTGGATTGCGACCATGCGCTCCGGCACCAAGGCAACAAACGGCCTGGAGTTTGCCGAACGGACGGCCGCCAACAGCTGGAACGTCACGGAGACTGCCTCCGCGCCGTCGGACGCAGGAACCGGAAACGACGTGCGCGTGGCGGTCGAGGTGCGCAGCAGGAACGCCGTCTGGTACTTCAACGGTCAGGAAATGATGGAGACCAACCGGCTGATCAGAACGGACAACGGCATTCTTGGCCTGGTGGCCAACGGAGCCACCGTCTCATATGACGATATCAAGGTCACCGAACTGCCCGCCACGGAATCGCTCCTGGTCAAGCCAGGGCAGCAGCCCGCCGTGATCGCCCACCGCGGGCTCTCCGCAGTCATTCCTGAGAATACGCTGCAGGCGCTCCTCTCCGGGGGCCGGGCCGGCGCCGACTGGATTGAAATGGACGTCAACACGTCCAAAGACGGGGTGCCGGTGGTCATCCACGACAACACGGTTGACCGCGTCACTGCCGGAACGGGCGACGTCTCCACCCTCACCGCCGACTACATCGCCGGACTTGAGGCAGGCTCCTGGTTTGCACCCGCCTACGCCGGGGCCAAGGTGCCCACCTTGGCGGAATTCCTGGACCAGACTGACACCGAAGGAACGGGCCTGCTCCTGGAGGTGAAGGGCCCGGAGACGCGCGAGGAAGTGCAGCGGACCGTCGAGATGCTCAAGGAACGGGGCATGCTGAACCAGACCATCCTGCAGAGCTTTGACACAAACGTTCTGCAGTACGCACGCGACTACGAACCTTCGCTGCGGCTGGGACTGCTCCGCGGCGCCTTGGACACGGACGTTGTGGCGGCGGCCAAGCAGTTCGGAGCCGTGACGTACAACCCCAGCTGGTCCGCGCTTGCTGCCCGTCCGGCGGCCATCAAGGAACTCCACGATGCGGGCATCGCCGTGATGCCTTACACCGTGGACAACCCCCGGCAGTGGAAGGACATGACCGACGCCGGCGTTGACGGCATCATCACCAACCGCGCCGGGGCCCTGGTGGGCTTCCAAAGCGCTATTGGCACCACACCCACACCGGCCGCGCCCACCGTACGCTTCGCCGGGAACCTGGACGGCGGCGTGCTTGGCCGCGCGGACACTGTGGCTCCCGCCGTCGAAACCTCGAGTGCGGACCACGTGTCCATCCAGCTGGACGGCCAGCCCATTGCTGAGGGCTACCAGAAAAAGGCGGCCAGCCTGGCCCTGGGGGAGCACACCCTGACTGCCCAGGCCACGGGGACGGGCGGCGAGGCCACGGCATCCCTGACGTTCACCGTGCAGGCGAGCAAGGCCGGGCTGTATACCCTGCTGGTCACTGACGGCGTCGACAGTAACGTGCGGGACCGCTTAATGAAGAATGTTGACCGTGATCGCTGGCAGGATGTGGCAGCCGATGCCACTGCCTCCTCCGGCAAGGGTTTGCCGCCGGAGCTGGCAGCCATCATTGCGGGGGACGCCGCGGCCCTTTAGCCATAGCGTTTGCGAGCATTACGACGACGGACGCTCGCCTTCTCCTGGAAGGTGAGCGTCCGTCGTCGTACTTGCAGCCGCCCTGGGTTGGTCGTGCCTAGACGTTCGCGTGGAGCCGGGGGAGTGCGTCCACCAGCGCGGCCAGCTCGGGAATCTCCTGGGCCTCCGCCAGGGCGCGTTCCAGGGTGGCGTCATGGACCGGCCGGGTTTCCTCCAGCAGGGCGATGCCGCTGGGCGTGAGCTCGGTGTAGATGCCGCGGCGGTCGTCCGCGCAGAGGATCCGGGTCAGCAGGGCGCGGTCCTCAAGCCTGTTGACCAGCCGGGTGGTGGCGCTGGCGCTGAGCGCGGTGGCGCGGGCGAGCTGCTGCATACGCATGTGCCAGCCGTCCTGGCGGCTGAGCGCATCCAGCACGGTGTACTCCACCACTGACAGCTTTGATTCGGCCTGCAGGGAGCGTTCCAGCTCACCCTCGATCAGGCCGTGCAGCGCCGCGAGCGTGCGCCAACCCTGTGCCCGGACCTCCACGGCGTCGTCCTTGATGCCCATCTGTCTTTCCTCTCGCGGGTGCTCCGGCCGCCTGGCGGCGTGAGGCGGAGCACAATCGATAATAGTTGCTTGCGCGGTGTATCTGCTTGTGCAACAATAAATAACGCGTCTGCAACTACTAGCTTACGCGTCCTATCTCATTCCGTACAGTTTTCAAAGGAGCATCCACATGCCCATTGGCCTGATAGCCCTCGCCCTCGGCGGGTTCGGCATCGGACTCACCGAGTTCGTGATCATGGGCCTGCTGCCCGAGGTTGCCGCCGACTTCCAGGTCAGCGAGGCCACGGCCGGCTGGCTGATCTCCGGATACGCCCTCGCAGTGGTCGTCGGCGCATTGGTGCTGACCGCGGCGGTGACCCGCTTCGAACGCAAGCCCGTCCTCGCCGTCCTGCTGGTGCTGTTCATCGCCGGCAACCTGGTCTCAGCCATCGCTCCCGATTACGGGATGATGATGATCGGCCGGATCATCGCCGCCCTGGCGCACGGTGCCTTCTTCGGGATCGGCGCCGTGGTGGCCGCGGACATGGTGGCCCCCACCAAAAAGGCCGGCGCCATCGCCATCATGTTCACCGGGCTCACCGCAGCCAACGTCCTGGGCGTGCCGTTCGGCACCATGCTGGGACAGGCCGCAGGCTGGCGCTCGACGTTCTGGGCCATCACCGTCATCGGAGTCATCGCCCTGGCGGGAATCCTGGCGCTCGTTCCGAAGACCGGCCATGGCGACACCACGCCCGGAACCCTGCGCAGTGAACTGCGCGCCTTCCGCTCGGGCCAGGTGTGGCTCTCCATCCTGGTCACGATCCTCGGCTACGGCGGGATGTTCGGCGCCTTTACGTACATCGCCTTTACCCTCACCGAGGTTTCCGGCTTCGCGGCTTCCACCGTGCCGTGGCTGCTGATCGTCTTCGGTGTAGGCCTCTTTATCGGCAACACCATCGGCGGCAAGGCCGCGGACCGCAACGTGGACCGCACGCTCGTTGTGGTGCTCTCGGTGCTGGTGGTTGTGCTCGTCGGCTTTGCCCTGACCGCCGGCAACCAGGTGCTCACCGTTGCCTCCATCGTCCTGATGGGCGGCTTCGGATTCGCCACCGTGCCGGGCCTGCAGATGCGTGTTATGAAGTATGCCTCCAGCGCCCCCACCCTCGCCTCCGGCGCCAATATCGGTGCGTTCAACGTCGGCAACGCCCTCGGCGCCTGGCTCGGGGGAGTGACCATCACGGCCGGACTCGGCTACACCTCGCCCATCTGGGCCGGCGCCGGCATCACCCTGCTGGGCCTCGCGGTGATGATCATCGCCGCCGCCGGAGCCAAGCGCGCCGTCCGGCAGGCGTCCCCCGACGCCGACGGGCGTGTGGTCGCCGAACCCGTACCCGTCCTTCACTAAGCCTTCAATACCCAATCCTCAAACCCGCAACAGGAGAACCCATGACTTCCACCCCCATCACCACGTCCATCCCGGAGATCACCCTCAACAACGGCGTGCGGATGCCGCAGCTGGGGTTCGGCGTCTTCCAGGTGTCCGACGACGACACCACCGCCGCGGTCAGCCACGCGCTTGCAGCCGGTTACCGGAGCATCGACACCGCCGCCATCTACGGCAATGAGGCAGGTACCGGACGCGCCATCGCCGAGTCGGGCATCGGCCGGGAAGAACTCTTCATTACGTCCAAACTGTGGGTGGCCGACCTCGGCTACGACGCCACGCTGGCCGCATTCGAGGCCAGCCTGGACAAGCTGGGACTGGACTACCTGGACCTCTACCTCATCCACTGGCCGGCGCCGGCAACCGGCCTGTACCTCGAGTCCTGGCGGGCGCTGGAGCACCTGCTGGCCAGCGGCAAGGCCAAAGCCATCGGCGTCTCTAACTTCCTCCCCGAGCACCTGCAGAAGATCATTGACCTGGGCGGCACGGTCCCGGCCATCAACCAGATTGAACTCCACCCAGCACTCCAGCAGCGGGACATTGCAGACTTCAACGCCGCACACGGGATCGCCACGGAGGCGTGGAGTCCCCTCGCCCAGGGTGCTGTGCTGGCGGATCCGGCCGTCGCGGACATCGCCGCACGGCATGGTGTGAGTCCCGCGCAGGCCATACTGCGCTGGCACCTGCAGCAGGGCCGGATCATCATCCCCAAGTCCGTCACCCCGCAGCGGATCCGGGAGAACCTGGACGTGTTCGGTTTCGACCTGACCGCGGATGAGCTGTCGGTCATCGACGGCCTGGAGCGGGACGGCCGCACCGGTCCGCACCCGGCGGAGTTCAACGGCTAGGAAAGCCCACCCTCGGGTCTCGACAGGCTCGACCACCGGCGCAGCGACGGGTCTCGACAGGCTCGACCACGAGTACGACGGCGGCCGGTTACCTTCTCCAGGAAGGTACCGGCCGCCGTCGTACTCGTTTAAGGGTTGTTCTAGACCTTGGCGCCGCTGAGCAGTTCGTCGAGCCGCTCGTAGCCCTCGGTCATGCCGCCTTCCATGCCGGACTGCGCCATGCCGTCGCGGGCCTCCTGGGTGGGGTAGACGGAGTGGCCCCGGACACGGGACCGGCCGTCGCCGAGATCCTCGAAGGTGACGAACTCGATGCTGACCACGTCGGGGTAGCCGCCGAATTCGAAGGTCTGGATGGCAAATTCGTTCTCGCGGACTGTGTGATAGACGCCGCTGAATTCGTAGGCGACGCCGTCGGGCCCGGTGTGCAGGTAGCTGTAGCTGCCGCCGGTCCGGAAATCGAAGTGGTTGATCTCCATCTTCATGCCACGCGGGCCGAGCCACTGGACGATAAGGTCCGGGTCCTTGTGCGCGCGGAAGACGTCCGCCACCGGGAAGTCGAACTCCCGCTCGAAGTCGATGAAGGGGAGTCCTTCAGGAATGGTGAGGTTCAGGGCATTGCTCATGATGATTCCTTTAGGTGGTTGCCGCCGTTCGCGGCATTGGATCTGAGCACGGCGTCCAGGCTGCGGAACTGCTCTTCGCGGACCAGCCGGTACTGGTCGATCCACGCTGTGAGAGCCTCCAGCCGTGCGGGATTCAGGTGGACGGGCCGGCGCTGGGCTTCCCTGCTGCGGGTGACGAGCCCTGCCTGCTCGAGGACCTGGATGTGCTTCGAGACCGCCTGTTTGGTGATCGCGAAGGGTTCCGCCAGTTCATTGACTGTGGCCTGCCCGCGGCTGAGCCGGGCGATGATCCGCCGCCGCACGGGGTCGGCCAAGGCCATAAAGGCCGAGTCCAGGGTGCCGTCGTCGGGGTCCATCGTGCTGCAGGCCTTTCTCGATCCATTAATCAACTGATTCATTGATCAACTATCTGGTTGTTTAACCATACTCCCGGCCCCGCCTGGGCGGAAGGGTGTTTCGGGATTTTCCTTGCAGGTCATCTCGAAAGTTTGTTAGTATGTCAGGACAAACTTCAGGGAGATGAAAAAATGCCGCTGGTACGAATCGATGTTAATCACGGGCGCACCGCTGAACAGTTGCAGCGCTTGAGCAGGGGCATCCACGATGCCATCCTCGCGGAGTATGCCATCCCGGAGCGCGATTACTTCCACGTTCTCACGGAGCATCCGCAGGGCCAGATTGTCGCCCAGGATGCGGGACTCGGCTTCGAGCGCACCCCCGATGTGGTGATGATCCAGATCTTTACGCAGGGTGGCCGGAGCCAGGCGGCCAAGCAATCCCTCTTTGCTGCAATTGCCGACCGGCTGGCTGGGCTTGATATTGCCGGTGAGGACGTGTTTATCGGATATGTGGAGAATGCGGCCGGCGACTGGTCCTTCGGCTTCGGGCGGGCGCAGTACGTCACGGGCGAACTGGCGGTCCCCCGGAAGTGATCCCGAGGGCGCCAATTCAGCGCCCTATGCAGGTTGTAAATATGTCAGTACAAACCTTTGACAGGACAATGATTCTAGGGCAAGGTAGTGGTTGTGGCCCCGCTCACGGGGGCCCGGCCAGGAACCCGAGCCCTAGCTCTTGCTGTACAGGGGTATGGAGCTCAAACCAGAAAGGTCCGCGATTACCGTGACCCACGAACTGCTCACGATCGGGCGCATCAGCGTTGATATCTACCCGAACGACATCGGGGTGGATCTGGAGGACGTCACGTCCTTCGGAAAGTACCTCGGAGGTTCCCCGTCCAATGTGGCCGTGGCCGCGGCGCGGCATGGCCGCAATGCAGGCGTGATCACGCGCACCGGCGACGACGCCTTCGGGAAATACCTCCACCGGGAACTGCGCAAGTTCAACGTGGACGATACATTCGTTACGCCGGTGAAGGAATGGCCCACCGCGGTGACGTTCTGCGCCATTATGCCGCCGGATGATTTTCCGCTCTACTTCTATGGGCGTTTCCCCACGGCGCCTGACCTGCAGATCAAGGCCGCGGAGCTGGACCTGGTAGCCATCCGCGAGGCCGGGATCTTCTGGTCGACGGTGACTGGTTTGTGCCAGGAGCCCAGCCGCGAGGCCCACCTGGCCGCCCATGCTGCCCGTCCCCGGACCGGTCTCAAGGAAGGCCAGTACACCATCCTGGACCTGGACTACCGGCCCATGTTCTGGGCTTCCGAAGAGGAAGCCCGGGCCGAGGTTGCAAAGATCCTGCCGCACGTCACGGTGGCCATCGGCAACGACAAGGAATGCGCCGTCGCCGTGGGCGAAGGAACCCCTGACGAACAGGCCGACCGGCTGCTGGCCGCCGGCGTCGAGATCGCCGTCGTCAAGCTTGGGCCGGAAGGCGTGATGGCAAAGACCCGCACCGAACGCGTGGTCTCCGCGCCGGTCCCGGTGCAAACCGTCAACGGCCTCGGTGCCGGCGACTCGTTTGGTGGAGCCTTCTGCCACGGACTGCTGTCCGGCTGGCCGCTGGCCCAGGTCCTCGATTACGCCAATGCCGCCGGCGCCATTGTGGCCTCCCGTCTTTCCTGCGCCGACGCCATGCCGACGCCGGCGGAAGTCACTTCGCTGCTGGCCGAACGCGGCCGCCTGGTACCCGCCCTGGCCGGTGCCGCTGCCTCACGCCCGTCCCACACCACAGTTTCCGAAGGAGCAGCGTCTTGAGCGCCAACGATGATCCCCGCCGCTACCAGCACCTTAGCGCCCTCCGGCTCGAAGACCCCGATGCCGTTGCCCGCGCGGCAGCCACGCGTCGCCGCCATCCGGGGTTGAAGTATGGTGTGCAGAACTTCATTGTTGCCGCCGACCACCCGGCCCGCGGAGCCCTCTCCGTGGGAAACGATCCGGTGGCCATGGCGGACCGCCGCGATCTGTTGGACCGCTTGCAGATCGCCTTGGCAAATCCCGCCGTGGACGGTGTCCTGGCGTCCCCGGACATCATGGATGACCTGCTCCTGCTGGGGGCCCTGGAAGGCAAGCTTGTCTTCGGCTCGATGAACCGCGGCGGTCTGGCCGGGCTCGTCAATGAAATTGATGACCGTTTCACCGGCCACACGGCCGCAGCCCTGGAAGCCCTGGGCGCCGACGGCGGCAAGATGCTGACCCGCATCTGCCTCGGTGACCCGGACACCGCCTCCGCCCTGGAAGCCACGGCGCGGGCAGTCGACTCGCTCGCCGCGCGCAAGCTGATCGCTATGGTGGAACCGTTCCTCTCGATCTGGCAGAACGGCAAGGTCCGCAACGACCTCAGCCCGGACGGAGTCATCAAGTCCATCGCGATCGCCCAGGGCCTGGGCTCCACGAGCGCCTACACCTGGATGAAGTTGCCCGTGGTGGCCGAGATGGAACGCGTCATGGCGGCCACGACGCTGCCCACCGTGCTCCTCGGCGGGGACCCGGAAGGCACCCAGGATGAGGTTTTCGCCAGCTGGCAGGCTGCCCTGGCACTGCCCGGTGTCCAGGGCCTCACCGTGGGCCGGACGCTGCTGTACCCGCAGGACGGCGATGTGGCAGGGGCCGTCGCCACCGCCGCCTCGCTGCTCAAGTCGCCCGTGCTGCAGTCATCAGCGAAAGTATCGGAGTAACTTCCCATGGGGACGAGAACAGCAACACGCAGAATGACAGTCGCCCAGGCCGTCGTCGAGTACCTGTCCAAGCAGTACACGGTGGACCGCATCGGCACCGAGGACTACCGGGAGCGGCTGATTCCGGGGACGTTCGGCATCTTCGGCCACGGCAACGTTGCCGGCGTCGGCCAGGCGTTGAAGCAGTACCAGGCCGCGGACCCCACGATCATGCCGTACTACCAGGGCCGCAACGAGCAGGCACAGGTGCACCAGGCTGTCGGTTATGCCCGGCACACCCGGCGCCGGCAGACGTTTGCGATCAGCACCTCGATCGGTCCGGGATCTTCGAACCTGCTCACCGGGGCGGCGCTGGCCACGACCAACCGCTTGCCGGTGCTGCTGCTGCCCAGTGACACCTTTGCCACGCGCGCCGCGGACCCGGTCCTGCAGCAGCTGGAGCAGCCCTACGCCTATGACATCACGGTCAACGACGCGTTCCGGCCGCTGTCCAAGTTCTTCGACCGGGTGACCCGCCCGGAGCAGTTGTTCTCGGCGTTCCACCACGGCCTGCGGGTCCTGACGGATCCGGCCGAAACCGGTGCCGTCACTATCTCGCTGCCGCAGGACGTCCAGGCCGAAGCCTTCGACGTGCCTGAGGAGTTCCTGGCCGAACGCGAGTGGCGCATCCGCCGTCCCGAGGCCGACGACGAGGACATCCGTCGCGCCGCCGAGGCTATCCGTGCCGCGAAACGCCCGCTGATCATCGCCGGCGGCGGCGTGCTGTACGCCTACGCCAACGAGGAACTCGCTGCATTTGCTGAGATGACGGGCATCCCGGTGGGCAACACCCAGGCCGGCGTCGGCGTCCTGCCGTGGGACCACAAGTTCTCCCTCGGTGCCATCGGCTCCACGGGCACGACGGCGGCCAACGCCATCGCTGCCGAGGCGGACCTGATCATCGGCATCGGTACCCGCTACGAGGACTTCACCACCGCGTCCCGGACTGCGTTCCAGAACCCGGACGTGAAGTTCATTAACATCAACGTCGCCGCGATCGACGCGTACAAGCACGGCACCTCGCTGCCGATCGTCGCGGACGCCCGCAAGGCCCTGGTCAAGCTGAACCAGGCGCTGGGCGGCTACCGCGTGGGCGCGGACCTGGAACAGCAGGTCGCAGCGGAGAAGAAGCGCTGGGACGCCACGGTCGACGAAGCGTTCGACACCCGGTTCACGCCGCTGCCGGCCCAGAACGAGATTATCGGCGCGACCAGCCGGGCCATGGACGCGGCGGACGTCGTCATCTGCGCTGCGGGCTCCCTGCCCGGTGACCTGCACAAGATGTGGCGCGTGCGGGACCCCTTCGGCTACCACGTGGAATACGCGTATTCCTGCATGGGCTACGAAATCCCGGGTGGACTGGGCGTCAAGCGTGCGGCGCTGGCGGAAGCGGCGCGCGGCGGCACGGACCGGGACGTGGTGGTCATGGTGGGGGACGGCTCCTACCTGATGATGCACACCGAACTGGTCACCGCCGTCGCCGAACGCATCAAGCTGATCGTGGTCCTGATCCAGAACCACGGCTACGCGTCCATCGGCTCGCTGTCCGAATCCCTCGGTTCGCAGCGTTTCGGCACCCAGTACCGGGCGCTGAACGAGGAGCAGCACAGCTTCGACGAAGGCGAAACCCTCCCCGTGGACCTGGCCCTGAACGCCGAAAGCCTCGGCGTGAAGGTGATCCGGATCGAACCGGGGGAGAAGGTCATCGCCGAACTCGAGCAGGCCATCCGGGACGCCAAGGCCGCGCCTGAACGCGGCGGGCCCATCCTGATCCACGTTGAATCCGACCCCCTGCTGGACGCCCCGAGCTCCGAATCATGGTGGGACGTTCCCGTCTCCCAGGTCTCTGACCTCGACTCCACGCAGCAGGCCTTCAAGACCTATACCGACCACAAGAACCGCCAGCGCAAACTGCTCGGCTAGACCCAGACCAAGGAAGTCCAACACCATGTCAACGACGACCGTCACCACCACCATCAACCACTTCATCAACGGGGCAGAGACCGCCGGCGTTGGCACCCGCACCCAGCCGGTCTACAACCCGGCCACGGGCGCCGTCTCCGGCGAGCTGCGGTTGGCCAACCGGGCGGACCTCGATGCCACTGTTGCCGCTGCCCGTGCCGCCGCCGACAGCTGGGGTGACATCTCCCTGGCCAAGCGCACCGCCGTGCTGTTCAAGTTCCGCGAACTCGTCGCGTCCCATGTTGGTGAGCTCGCCAAGCTGATCACCGCCGAACACGGCAAGGTCCTCTCCGACGCCAAGGGCGAGATCGGCCGCGGCCTGGAGGTCATCGAGTTCGCCTGCGGCATCCCGCAACTGCTCAAGGGCGACTACTCGGACCAGGTCTCAACCGGCATCGACGTCTTCTCGTTCCGCGAGCCCCTGGGCGTCGTCGCCGGCATCACCCCGTTCAACTTCCCGGTCATGGTGCCGCTTTGGATGGCGCCGATGGCCATCGCCACCGGCAATGCCTTCATCCTCAAGCCCTCCGAGCGGGACCCCTCCGCCTCGATGCTGCTGGCCAAGCTCTGGAAGCAGGCAGGCCTGCCCGACGGCGTCTTCCAGGTCCTGCATGGCGGCAAGGAAACCGTCGACGGTCTCCTGACCCACCCTGACGTGGACGGCATCTCCTTCGTCGGCTCCACCCCGATCGCCCAGTACGTCCACGAGACCGCCATCAAGCACGGCAAGCGGGTCCAGGCCCTGGGCGGCGCGAAGAACCACGCCATCATCATGCCCGACGCCGACCTGGACAACGCCGCCGACCACCTCGCCGCCGCCGCCTTCGGGTCCGCCGGGGAACGCTGCATGGCCATCTCCGTCGCCGTCGCCGTCGGTGACGCCGCGGACCTGCTGGTCAAGAAGGTCGAAGAGCGCGCCCTCGCGGTCAAGGTCAACAACGGCACCGCACCCGACGCCGAAATGGGACCGGTGATCACGCCGGCCTCCAAGGAACGCATCGTAAGGATCGTCACTGAGGCCGAAGCCGCCGGCGCCGCCATGGTGGTGGACGGCCGCGACCTGGTGGTCCCCGGCCACGAAGACGGATTCTGGGTCGGCCCCACCGTCCTGGACCACGTGAAGACGGAAATGACCGCCTACACGGAGGAAATCTTCGGACCGGTCCTCGTCGTCGTCCGGGTTGAAGACCTGGACGCAGGCATCAACCTGATCAATTCCAACCCCTACGGCAACGGCACCGCGATCTTCACCTCCTCCGGCGCAAACGCCCGCAAGTTCCAGCGCTCCGTCACCGTGGGCATGATCGGCATCAACGTGCCCCTGCCCGTGCCGGTGGCCTACCACTCCTTCGGGGGCTGGAAGGCATCGCTCTTCGGGGACAAGCACATGTACGGCCCCGAAGGCGTGTCCTTCTATACCCGTGGCAAAGTCATTACCTCACGCTGGCCCGAAGCCACCCACGCCTCCGGCGCCTCCTACAATTTCCCCTCCCACGCTGACGACAGCCACCAGGTCCGCCACGATGGAATCGCGGAGGGGCTCCCTGACGAGCTGGCCGTGGGAGAAGACGCCGTTCCCGGACGGGCTGACGATGCCAGCGAAGGACGGGGACGGCGGGACTAACGCTCCTTCCACCGACGCCACCCCCAGCCTGACCACCCCGACAACAGAAGGACAACGCTGTCATGACAGACCAAGAGAACAAGCTCATCATCGGCACCGCGCCGGACTCCTGGGGCGTATGGTTCGCCGACGACCCCCAGCAGACCCCGTGGGAACGGTTCCTCGACGAAGTGGCCGAATCCGGCTACAAGTGGATCGAACTGGGCCCCTACGGTTACCTGCCCACCGATCCCGCCAGGCTCGCCGAGGAGCTCAAGCAGCGCGACCTGAAGGTCACCGCAGGAACGGTTTTCACCGCGTTCCACCGCGGGCTTGACCAGTGGGAAACCGCTTGGGAGCCCGCCCGCAAGGTCGCCAAGCTCACGGCAGCCATGGGCGGCGAGCACATCGTGGTCATCCCGGCCATGTGGCGCGACGACGTCACAGGTGAAGCAGTGGAAAGCGGCCAACTCAGCGAGAAGGCGTGGAGCGACCTGTTCGACGGCCACAACCGCCTGGGCAAGACCCTGCTGGAGGACTTCGGCCTGAAGCAGCAGTTCCACTCGCACGCCGATTCCCACGTCGGAGCGCAGGAAGACATCGAAACGCTGCTGGCCGCCACGGACCCGAAGTACCTGAACCTGTGCCTGGACACCGGCCACGCCGAATACTGCGGAGCCTCCAGCCTCGAGCTCATCAAGAACTACCCGGACCGCATCGGCTACCTGCACCTGAAGCAGATCAACCCGGAGGTCCTGAAGAAGGTCAACGACGAAAACATGACTTGGGCAGCCGCAAACCTGGCCGGCGTTATGACAGAGCCGCCGAACGGTCTCCCGGACCTGCGCGCCGTCATCGAAGCAGTGGAAGCCCTGGACCGCCCTATCTTCGGGATCGTGGAGCAGGACATGTACCCGGTGGCCTTCGACGTCCCCATGCCGATCGCCAAGCGCACCCGCAACTACCTGCTGTCCTGCGGCTCCCGCACTGCCGTCAACTAACGCCCGCCCAAGCACCCGAAACGTAAGGAAAAAACAATGACTGAAACCCTTCGCGTCGCCGTCATCGGCGCCGGCCGCATGGGCGCGGACCACATCCAGCGCCTCCACACGCGTATCCACGGCGCTGAAGTGGCCGCCGTCGTCGACGTCGACCTGGCCCGCGCCCAGGCCGCCATCGAAGGTATTCTGGGCGCCGTCGCCCTGGCCGACGCCGAAGAGGCCCTCAGCAATGGCGACGTCAACGCCGTGCTGATCGCCACGCCCGGCTTTCTGCACGAGGACATCCTGCTCAAGGCAATCGCCAAGGACATCCCCATCCTCTGCGAGAAGCCGCTGACCCCCGACGCGGAATCCTCCTGGAAGATCGTCCAGGCTGAAGAGAAGCTGGGCCATAAGCGCATCCAGGTGGGCTTTATGCGCCGCTTCGACGCCGAGTACGCTTCCCTGGGCCAGATCATCCAAAACCGTGAACTCGGCGAACTGCTGATGCTGCACCACCAGCACCGCAACCCCACCACGCCAGCCGGGTTCACCAACGAGATGCTGATCAACGACTCCGTGGTCCACGAGTTCGACGCGATCCGCTTCTTCACCGGTGAGGAAATCACCAGCGTGCAGGTCCGCCTGGGCAAGGCCACCAAAAACGCCCCTGCCGGCCAGCACGATCCGCAGCACGTCCTGCTTGAAACCGAGTCCGGTGTCCTGGCCGACGTTGAAATCTACGTCAACGCCAAGTTCGGCTACGAAGTTGCCACGCAGGCCTCCTTTGAGGAAGGCATCGTGAGCATTGGCGGCGACAAGGGACCCTACACCCGCAGCGCCGGCCGCTGGGGCGGCAACGTTACCCCGGGTTTCGAAGAGCGTTTCGGTGCGGCGTACGACGTCGAAATCCAGTCATGGGTGGACGCCGCGCTCAAGGGCGAGATTGGCGGTCCCACCGCCTGGGATGGCTACGCCACCGCAGCCTGCTGCGAGGCAGGCGTCGAGGCCCAGAAGTCGGGCGAAAAGGTCAAGGTCCAGCTGAACGCCAAGCCGGACCTCTACACCTAACAGCCCATCCCGCTCCCGTAGTTTTTGTCCAGATAATGCGGCTTTGAGACCCTTCTCGGCGCATTATCTGGACAAAAACTCTAGATCAATGACTCATTCACAAAGGAGTGACCATGAAAATCGCCCTGGACCCCACCCCGTTCCACCACAGCCACAGCCTGCTGGAATTTCCGCGCGTGGCCGCCGATCTCGGTTACAAGTACCTGCAGCTGACTCCGCATGCGGACATGATCCCGTTTTACAACCACCCCAAAGCCGACGATGAGCTTGTGGCCCAGATGAACAAGGCCTGCAAGGATGCCGGCGTCGAAATCGCGTCGGTGCTTCCCGTGCTGCGCTGGTCGGGTCCGGACGAGGATGCCCGCGAGGCAGCGGTCCGCTACTGGAAGCGCGCCATCCAAATTGCCGTGGACCTTGGCGTCAGCACCATGAACACCGAATTCAGCGGCCGCCCCGAAAAGGCCGAAGAATCCGAGCGCGCCTTCTACCGCTCCATGGAAGAGCTGCTGCCGATCATCGAGCGTGAAGGCCTGGATGTCCTGATCGACCCCCACCCGGACGACTTCGTCGAAGACGGCCTGGCCGCCATCCGCGTCATCCGTGGCATCAACTCGCCCAACATCGGCATGGTCTACGTTGCCTCGCACTCGTTCCACATGGGCAACAAGCCCCTTGAAATCATGCGGGCAGCGGGGGACAAGCTGCGCCTGGTCCACGTCTCGGACACCATGGACCACCACGCCTCCCACGGCCTGCGCTACATCACCAACCCGCCCGGAAACGCAGTGCGGGTGCACCAGCACCTGAAAATCGGCGACGGCGACGTGAACTGGGACGAGTTCTTCGGCGGGCTCAAGGAAATCGGCTTCCTGGCCAAGGACAACACCGTCATGGTGTCCAGTGTCTTCGCCGAAGACGACAACGCCGAGGACGTGTCCCGCTACCAGCTGGAGACGATGCGCAACTACGTCGCCCAGGCCAAGTAGTGGTGGGGAAGACGGACCAAAGCAACGGAACCATGATGAATCCCGGCACAGTCCAGTCCGACGCGCCCGGCACCACCAAGCCGAACAACCCGGCCAAACCGGCCAATCCGAAGAAGTTCATGCGGAAGGTGGCGCTCTTCTCCACGTTCGGCGGACTCCTTTTCGGCTACGACACCGGTGTCATCAACGGCGCCCTGCCGTTTATGCAGCGGGACCTCGGACTGACGCCGCTCACCGAAGGGCTGGTCACTTCCACGCTCCTGTTCGGCGCGGCCTTCGGCGCCATCAGCGCAGGCCGGCTCTCGGACCGCTTCGGCCGGCGCAAGACCATCATGGGACTGGCCCTGATCTTCGTCGTGGCCACCATCGCCTGCACCCTCTCACCAAGCACTGAACTGCTCATCGCGGCGCGCACTCTGCTGGGCCTGGCAGTGGGCGGCGCCTCCGTGATTGTCCCCGTGTACCTCGCGGAAATGTCCCCGGCGGCCCAACGCGGCCGCATCGTCACCCAAAACGAGCTGATGATCGTCACCGGCCAGTTCCTGGCCTTCACCTTCAATGCGGTGCTCGGCAACGCTTTCCCCGAAGAAACGCACGTGTGGCGCTGGATGCTGGTTATCGCCACGCTCCCGGCCGTCGTCCTGTGGTTCGGCATGCTGGTCCTGCCGGAGAGCCCGCGCTGGCTGGCGTCGGCCGGCCGCTTCGGGGCCGTCCTTGAGGTGCTGCGCTCCACCCGCGCCGCCGGCGACGTCTCCGCGGAGTTCGACGAGGTGCGGCAGGCAGCCCGGGAGGACTACCAGGCCAGGATGGGCACGTTCAAGGACCTCACCGTTCCGTGGATCCGCAGGATCTTCGTGGTGGGCCTGGGCATGGCCATCATCAACCAGATCAGCGGCGTCAACGCCATCATGTACTACGGGACGTCCATCCTGTCCTCATCTGGATTCGGTGACCAGGGCGCCCTGATCGCCAACGTCCTCAACGGCGTCACCTCCGTGGCGGCCGTGATCGTCGGCATGTATCTGATGACGCGGGTGCCTCGCAAGCCCATGCTGATCGTGGGACTGTGCGGCACGGCCTCTTCCCTGACGGCCATCGCGCTCGTCTCCATGCTCCTGCCGGAGAGCACGTTGCGCGGCTACCTTGTGCTGCTGTTCATGGTGACATTCCTGGCGTCCATGCAGGGCTGCATCGGCACCGTCACGTGGCTGACCATGTCCGAGATCTTCCCCATGCACGTCCGAGGCATCGCGATGGGCATCTGCGTCTTTGTGCTGTGGATGATCAACTTCCTGATCGGGTTCTTCTTCCCGCAGATGGTCTCGTGGATCGGTGTTTCAGCGACGTTCTTCATCTTCGTGGCCCTGCAGCTGGGTGCCATTGTCTGGGTCAAGCGAGTCGTTCCGGAGACCAAGGATAAGTCCCTGGAGGAGCTCGAGCACCTGTTCAAGCAGCGCTCAGGCGTGTCCGCCTAAGGCGACGCAAGAAACGCCCGACGCCGGCCGGCGTCGGGCGTTTCTTCCTGTTCCCTTTCGGGGGACTCATCAGAGCGCGATCACCGCGTTCTCCAGCGCACTGCGGCGGGCCGCATCCAACACCTCCAGCGTCCGGATTCCTTCCGTTGCCGGTACGGGTTCAGGGCCGTCGCCGCGGACCGCGCGGGCGAACTCTGTATAGAAGCCGGCATAGTTCCCCTGCGCCGAGGCAATGGCCCCGCGGCCGTCCTTCGTGGACAGGGTGCCCCAGTTTTCGGCCGCGTCGATGCCCCACGTTGCCGGTTCCTCAACCGGACGGCGGCCCGACATCACGGCGTCCGCCTGAACGTCGGCGCCGGAGGCGATGTAGCTGCCCCTGCTGCCGTAGGCCCGCAGCTCCCGCGTGGTGGAATGGTTGAGTTTGCTGGCGGACACCGTGGAGACGGTTCCCGACGCATGCGTCATGGTGACAACAAAGCCGCAGTCCGTCCGTTCGCCGAAACGGTCCGTCCAGTCCAGGCTCGCGTGAACGTGGCTCGCCGGTCCCAGCAGCCACAGCATCTGGTCAACCAGGTGGCTGCCCAGGTCCCGCAGGAGTCCGCCGCTGGCACCAAGTTCAAGGCTGTTGGCGTTGTCCTGGTCCATGGTCGAATGCACCCGCCATGTCTCACCCAGTTCCCCTGAGGCCAGCACGTTGGCGAGCGTGAGGATATCCGCGTCGCGGCGCCGGTTGTGGTAGACGTTGAGGACAACACCTGCCCGTGCGGCGGCCTCGGCGAGTTCCCGCGCAGCCTCCGCATTCGGGGCGAAGGGTTTGTCGGCCACAACGTGCACGCCCGCCGTGACGGCGTCCATCACCAGGTGATGGCGGGTGTGCGGCGGCGTGGTGATGGTCACCGCGTCCACGCCGGCGTCGAGCAAACCGGCAAGGCTCCCATAAACGGGCAGCCCCGGGAAGTCCGCTTCCGCCTGCGCCCTTTTCGCTTCCGAACGGGCCACAATGCCGACCAGTTCGACTCCCTCGGCTGCTTCAATGAATGGGGCATGGAAGTACCTGCCGCCTGCCCCGTATCCGACAATGCCAATACGCATGTTTCGCTTCCTTCTGTCTTAGGGCCGGCCTCGGGTACAGCAAGGGGGCGACGCATGTGCGCCGCCCCCTTGCTGTCCACAGGCCTTTGCCTGACCAATTGTTTGACTAAGCCGTCACGTTCAGCGAAGACCTGAGCGCAGCGTCAGCATCCCGCAGCACCTTGGCCGCCACCTGCAGGCCCTCGATCCGGCCCAGTGAAACGTCCTCGTGCTCGATGTTGACCAGCATCTCCGGGTCTACCTCGTGCAGGGCGCGGAGAAACTCCGTCCAGTAGGCGGTGTTATGCCCGCGGCCCAGGGACACAAAGTCCCAGGCAGAGTTCTTGGGCCACTCGTTGGCCCACTCGTCGCCGCCGAGGTTGGTGCGGTTTTCCTCCGGCGTGAGCCGGCGGAAGCTGTTGTCCAGCACGCCGTAGAGCGCGGCGTTTTCGGTGTTGACGCGGACGTCTTTCGCCGCCGCCTGGAACACGAGGGGCCCGAGTTCGCGCACCACGGCGACCGGATCCATCTGCTGCCAGAACAGGTGGGAGGCATCCAGCTCGACGCCGACATGCGTGGCGTTGGTCAGCTCGATCAGCCTGCGGACGTCGGCGGTGTTGAAGACGAGGTTCTGCGGGTGCAGTTCGAGAGCCACCTTGACGTCGTGGTCAGCCGCCAGGCGGTCGGTTTCCTTCCAGAATTCCGCAGCCACGCCCCACTGGTAGTCCAAGACGTCCAGTGCTGCAGAGTTCCAGGCGTTGACCACCCAGTTGACGGTGGTGGCGCCGGGCTCTCCGCCGGGCAGGCCGGACATAGTGACCACCCGGTCCTGGCCGAGGCGGCTGGCCAGGCGGATGGAACGGCGGATGTCCTCGGCGTGCTTCTCGCCGATCTCACGGTTGGGGTGCAGCGGGTTGCCGTTGCAGTTGAGTCCTGCGATCGAGACGCCGGTGCCCTCGAAAATCGCCAGGTAGTCGTCGCGGGCGGCGTCGCTTTCCAGGATCTGGTCCATGGTGGGGACGTGCACGGCGGGGAGGAAGCCGCCGGTGTTGATCTCGATCCCGGTGAGACCAAGATCGGCAATGACCTTCAGGGCTTCGGGAAGCGGACGGTCGTGCAGGATTGCGTTGTAGACACCGAGCTTCATAGCGTGATCTTCTTTCCGTTGTTCAGGGCGGATTCGGCGACTGCGCCGAGCAGTTCCATGTTGCGCACGCCTTCGTCGAAGGTGGCACAGCGGGGCAGGGACTCTTTTTCGGTGAGGCCGGCGACCTCTTCGAGGAACGCCCGGGCCTGGTAGCCGAACGCGTCGTTCTGGCCGAAACCGACTTCGGGGGCGTCCATGGCGAGGCCGCCGGCGATGTAGGGGTGTCCCGGGCCGAGGATGACCTGGCGGTAACCGTTCTCGTTGCCGGAGCCGTCATTGAGGAACAGCTGGATTTCGGCGGGGCGGCGCTGGTCAAACTTGGCGGCACCGTTCTCGCAGAACACCTCGAAGGTCAGGCTGTTGGCCTGCCCGGCCGCAACCCGGGAGACCTCAAAACTGCCGGCGCCGGTTCCGAACTCCGCGTTGAAGGCTGCGTAGTCGTCGTTCTCGACGGCTTCGAAGGTGTCGCTGACGGCAGCATGGTCGTGGCCCATCACGACCGCGAGCGGCAGGGGCCGCTTGTCGATCACGGTGCTGAGGCTGCCGCCGGTGATCGACTTGATGTCACCACAGAGGAACTCGGAGATGTACGTCAGGTGGCTTCCAACATCGGCGAGCGCACCGGAGCCGGGGCCGCCCTTGTAGCGCCAGCTCATGGGAGCGGAGGGGCTGAAGCCGTAATCGGTCCAGTAGCGGCCGCTGAAGTGCAGGACATTACCGAGGACGCCGTTGCGGATCAGGTCCCGGATGTAGGCGATGCCGGGGGTGCGGCGGAACGTGAAGCCAATACGGGCGATCGTTCCGCCGGCCTCGGCCGCGCGGGCTGCCTCGGCCATGGCGCGGGCGTCTGCCAGGGAGCCGCTCAGCGGCTTTTCGCACAGCACGTGCTTGCCGGCCGCGAGCAGGCCCTCCACCACTTCGCGGTGGAGCGAGTTGGCGATGACCACGCTGACGACGTCGATGTCATCGGCTTCGGCGATAGCCTGCCACGACGTGTCGTTGCGTTCGTATCCGAAACGGCGGGCGGCCAACGAGCCGAATTCGGCGTTGACGTCGCCGATCGAGACCAGGCGCACCGGGGGAAGTACCGGGCTGTAGAGGGCAGACGCGGTGCGGTATGCAGCAGCGTGGGCCTTGCCGGCCATGCCTGCACCGATGACGGCGACGCCTAGGCTTTCAGCCATTGATTTCTCCTTTGAAATTCAGCCGCGGCGGGAAGGTCCAACGGCATTTTGTAGCGCTACAATTTAGTGCACTGGATCTGAGCGTATCCATGTATGTATGTCCTGTCAATCACCTGGCGGATATCCTCAAGGGCAGACACGAAAGGCACCTCCGATGACGTTGCACAGCCCCAAGGCACGACGCCCGACGATCTATGACGTGGCGAAGCAGGCGGGCGTCTCGCCGTCGCTGGTTTCACTCGTACTGCAGAATCCCGCGAGGGTGAGCGACAAGCGCCGCGAAGCCGTCCAGGCGGCCATCTCGGACCTCGGGTACCGCCCCAGCCGCGCCGCCACTACGCTTGCCAGCAGTCGCACGAAGAGCATTGGGCTGGTGATTGACGACTACCGGAACCTGTGGTTCGTCGATCTGCTGCGTGGGATGGAATCTGCGCTGACGGAACATGGCTACCAGGTCATGCTGGCTGATTCCCGCCCCGGGGAGAACCGCATCCAGGGAGCTGTTGACGGTTTGCTTGCCATGCACGTTGACGGGCTGGTGATAGCGGCAGAGCCAAGCGCCTCAATGTTGGCTGGGGTGGAGATTCCGACGGTCGTGGCTGGGTGGCGCGATGGCGTGCCGGCCGGTGCGGATCTGATTACCAACGACGACGACAGTGGCGGCGGAATGGCGGCCAGCCACCTCCTGGGGCTCGGGCACGCCCGGATAGGTCACCTCTCCGGATCCGGCGGTGCCGCTGCTCACCGGCGTGCGGGCTTCCGCAGCCGGCTCCGGGAGTCAGGCGCCGAACTTCGGATTGCGGGGGAGTCGGGCGGCACGTCCGAGGAGGATGGCTACGCCTCGACGTGCTGGCTGCTGGACCACTATCCGGACACCACTGCCATCTTCGCCGCCAATGACACCATGGCCTTGGGTGCCTTGGGTGCCATCAAGGCGCGCGGGCTTGCGGTCCCGGCGGACATCTCCGTGATCGGATACGACAATTCAACCCTGGCAAAGTCGCGGTATCTGGAGCTGACCTCAGTAGACAACCGAAGCGATCTGGTGGGTGTGGATGTGGCCAAGGCGCTGCTTGTACGCATTCGCGACTCCGCGGTTGGCCCGCAACGCAAGCTGATTGAGCCGGCCCTGGTTGTTCGCGGGACCACGGCGCGGCCGGCATTTTAGGGCGGCCGCAGTAGGCTCCTTACGTAAAAACATCCTAATGTCAGGACAAACTATTGACATTCGTGAGTTGAATCACCATGATCGAGGTAGACAGTGCTCCGGCGGTTGCAGAGTGGCAGCCCGGACCCTGAGATCAAAGGAGATTAACGTGGCTAATTTTTCTTGGCGCAAGGCGGCTCTCGTTGCGGCAGTTGTGCCGATGATGGCACTCAGCGCCTGCTCCAGCACGGGCGGGAAGCCGGTTGAGGGCGGCGGCGCCGCCGGCGGCGGTCAGGTGGCCACCACAGACCGCATGAAGGTGGCTCTCATCACCCACGCCGCGGCAGGCGACACCTTCTGGGACATAGTCCGCAAGGGCGCCGAGGAGGCCTCAGCGAAAGACAACGTGGAACTGCTCTACACCAGTGACCCGGAGGCCGGACGCCAGGCCCAGCTCGTCCAGCAGGCCATCGATCAGAAAGTCGACGGCATCGCCGTTACCCTCGCAACCCCGGAGGCCCTGAAGGACGTCCTGAAGAAGGCCACCGATGCCGGGATTCCGGTGGTCAGCCTCAACGCCGGCGAGTCCGTGTCGGCGCAGCTCGGCGCATTTACGCACTTCGGCTCGAATGAGCAGCTTGCCGGCCAGGCGGTGGGCACCAAGCTCGCCGAACAGGGCTTCAAGCACCCGGTCTGCGTCATTCAGCAGCAGGGCCACGTTGGCCTTGAAGCACGGTGCGCAGGCGTCAAGGCCAAGGTTCCGGGTGCGGAGATTCTCTACGTCGACGGCAAGGACATGACCGGCGTCCAGTCCACCGCCACCGCGAAGCTCCAGGCAGCCAAGGATGCAGACGTCATCATTGGCCTCGGCGCACCGATCACCCTCACGCTGCTCAAGTCCGTCGCGGACGCCGGCAGCTCTGCGAAGGTTGCCAGCTTCGACCTGAACGCAGAGCTCGCCCAGAAGATCGTGGATGGTGACGTGATCTTCACCGTGGACCAGCAGCCGTGGGCCCAGGGCTACATGTCGGTCGACTCGCTGTGGCAGGCCAAGCGTGGCGGCTTCAAGCTTGGCGGCGGCCAGCCGGTCTTGACCGGTCCCACCATCGTTGACCAGTCCAACGCTTCCGACGTTCTCAAATTCGCCCAGCAGGGCGTCCGCTAGATCCGGGACTCAGGCCGTGCGGCGGGCAACCGCCGCACGGCCTGACCAACAAGGAGTTCTTCCTATGGCAAAAACAGCAACCCTGCCCCCGGCACCGGCTTCAGCAGCCGGGCCACGTGGCGATGAGAGAATTGGGCGGCGGAACCCGCTCCAGACGCTCCTGGGCCGTCCCGAAGTCGGCGCGCTCGTAGGAGCGGTGGTCCTGTTCGTCTTCTTCGCGTTGGTTTCCCCGACGTTTACCCAGCCCAATGCCTTGGCGACCATTCTGTACGGCAGTTCCACGATCGGCATCATGGCGGTGGGGGTTTCCTTGCTGATGATCGGCGGGGAGTTCGATCTTTCCACCGGTGTCGCGGTGATCTCATCGGCACTGACGGCGTCGATGTTCAGCTGGTACTTCAGCACGAATATCTGGGTCGGGGTTCTCCTGGCCCTGGTGGTCTCCGTGGGCATCGGTTATATCAATGGCTGGATTTTGATGAAGACCAAGCTGCCCAGCTTTATCGTCACCCTGGCCACGTTCCTTATGCTGACCGGCCTGAACCTGGGCCTGACCCGGCTGATCGGCGGCTCCGTGTCGTCGCCGTCGATCTCCAGCATGGACGGCTTCGCCTCCGCCCGCGCGGTGTTCGCGTCCTCGGTCTCCATTGGCGGCATCGATGTCAAGATCACGGTGTTCATCTGGATCGCGCTGGTCGCCGTGGCCACCTGGGTGCTGATGCGGACCCGGGTGGGGAACTGGATCTTCGCCGTCGGCGGGGACGAGAATGCGGCCCGCGCCGTGGGTGTGCCGGTCAAGGCCACGAAGATCGGATTGTTCATGGGCGTGGGCTTCTGCGGCTGGATCCTGGGCATGCACAACCTCTTCGCTTTCGATACGGTGCAGTCCGGTGAGGGTGTGGGCAACGAGTTCCTGTACATCATCGCCGCGGTGATCGGCGGGTGCCTCCTGACCGGCGGCTATGGTTCGGCGGTGGGCGGCGCGATCGGCGCGTTCATCTTCGGCATGGCCAACAAGGGCATCGTCTATGCCCAGTGGAACCCCGACTGGTTCAAGTTCTTCCTGGGCCTGATGCTGCTGCTGGCCACCATCATCAACCTCATCGTCAAGCGCCGCGCGGAACTCAAGTAAAGGGGCCGGAGAAATGAACGCCAAAGAGATCGACCAACAGACCCTGCTCAAGGATGAAAAAGATCCCCTCACCCACACCCCCGTCCACTTGCTCTCCCTCGACGGAGTAGGCAAGCACTACGGCAACATCATCGCCCTCTCCGATGTGACCATGGCCGTGGACAACGGCCGTGTCACCTGCGTACTGGGCGATAACGGTGCGGGCAAGTCCACCCTGATCAAGATCATCGCCGGCCTGCACCAGCACGACGCCGGGGTGCTGAACATCATGGGCGAGGAACGGAAGTTTGGTTCGCCCCGTGACGCCCTTGACGTGGGCATCGCCACCGTCTACCAGGACCTCGCGGTGGTGCCCCTGATGCCCATCTGGCGGAACTTCTTCCTCGGTTCGGAGCTGACCAGCGGTTTCGGCCCGTTCAAAAGCATGGACGTCGAGAAGATGAAGGCCATCACGCTCAAGGAACTTGCCGAGATGGGCATCGACCTCCGCGACGTGGAACAGCCCATCGGCCAGCTGTCCGGCGGTGAGCGCCAGTGTGTCGCGATCGCCCGCGCCGTGTACTTCGGCGCAAAGGTCCTGATCCTGGACGAACCGACGGCGGCGCTGGGCGTCAAGCAGTCCGGCGTCGTGCTCCGCTACATCCTGCAGGCTCGCGACCGGGGACTCGGCGTCATCTTCATCACGCACAACCCGCACCACGCCTTCCCTGTCGGGGACCGGTTCCTCCTGCTCAAGCGCGGCAAGTCGATCGGCTACTACGACAAGAAGGACATCACCTTGGACGAGCTCACCGCCCAGATGGCCGGCGGTGCGGAACTGGCGGAACTCGCCCACGAGCTCGAGCAGCTCGGCGGACACGGCGACGTGGTCAAGGAAGTGCAGGCAGAGGTCGCTGACGTTACTCACAACCGAGAGACGTCAACGGAAAGCAGCCCCCGGCACGTGTAACAGGACCGAGGCGGGGCCCGCCGGAAAACCGGACGGGCCCCGCCCGCCGTGCCACGGCGCGAAGGTCACGGCAAAGATAGCGAAAAGTAGACGGGAAGACAGTATGCCGATCCGGGTAGGCGTCATCGGCGCCGGAATCATGGGTGCCGACCACATCAGGAACCTCTCCGGTACCATCGGCGGCGCCGAGGTGACCTTCGTGGCAGACCTCGACGCCGGACGTGCCGCAGCAGCTGCGCCGCCGGCCGCCCGCATCACCACGGAACCGTCGGAGCTGATCAACTCCAGCGAGGTGGACGCCGTCGTTATTGCTTCGCATGACTCCACGCACGCCGGACTTGTGCTGGAGTGCTTCGAGGCGATGACCCCGGTGCTGTGCGAGAAGCCGCTGGCCCCCACGCTGCTGGAAAGCCGGGAGGTTGTGGCGGCCGACGCCGACATCGTCGCCGCCACCGGGGCGTCCCTGCTGTCGCTGGGCTTCATGCGGCGCTTCGACCCTGGCTACGTGGCGCTGCGCCAGTCTGTGCAGGGCCGCGCCCAGGGGGAACCGCTGATGGTCCACTGCACCAGCCGCAATGCTGCCGCCGGCCCGGGTACCACTGCCGAATCGGCCATCACCAACTCGGCCATCCACGAGCTGGACATCATTCCCTGGCTGCTGGGCTCTCCCATCACGGAAGTCTCATGGCAGGCGGGGCAGAGTTCCCGCAACGCTGAAGGCGGCCTGCAGGATCCAGCCTTCATGCTGCTCCGCACCGCCGACGGGACCCTGACCACCCTGGAGCTGTTCCTGAACGCCCAATACGGTTACACGACGCGCTGCGAAGTCGTCTCCGAACGCGGTGTCACCGGGCTGAGGGACGCGGCTCTGCTGGGTGTCGAAGAGGACGGCATCCGGCGGACCGCCGTGCCCGCGGACTGGCGGCCGCGGTTTGCCGATGCTTACAGGCTGCAGCTGCAGGCGTGGATCACGGCGCTCGGCCAGGGTGATCAGCCGCCGCTGGCCGGGGCAATGGATGGCCTCCACGCCTCGCTCGTGGCGCACGCAATGATCCGCTCCATGCACGGCGACGGCGCCTACACCAAGGTCAGCTACGCGTGAGCGTCCGGAACCTGCCGGCGTCCGCCGTGCCCGCCTCCCGGGATGCCCCGGTGCTGCGCTGGGGAATCATGGGGCCCGGCTGGATTGCCGAACGGTTCACCGAGTCGGTCCAGGCGCACACGGACCAGGTGATCGCCGCCGTCGCGTCCCGCTCGCTCAGCCGCGCCAAGGCCTTCGCCGAATCCTTCGGCATTCCGACGGCCTACGGCAGCTACGAGGAGTTGACGGCCGATCCGGGCATCGACATCGTCTACGTGTGTACTCCGCACACCGGACACCACCAGGCGGCGGTCCTGGCACTCGACGCTGGCAAGCACGTGCTGATCGAGAAGCCCATCGCACTCAACGCCGTACAGGCACGGGACATCGCCGCTCGTGCCGAAGAGGCGGGCGTTTTTGCCGCCGAGGCCATGTGGAGCTTTTTCCTGCCAAAGTTCGATGTGATCCGGCAAGTCCTGGACGCCGGGACCCTGGGCGCCATCACCACGGTAGTCGCGGAATACGGTGAATACTTCGAGCCCACCCACCGCATCTTCGACCCGGAACTGGCGGGCGGCCCCCTGCTGGACCTCGGCACGTACCCGCTGGCCCTGGTCACCGAGGTCCTGGGCCGGCCCGAACGGCTGTACGCCATCGGACAGCCGCACCCGTCCGGGGTCAACGCCCAGCTCTCTGCCGTGATGCAGTTCGCCAGCGGCGCCCAGGCCGTAGTCAACACCCATGTCCACAACTTCACACCCACCGGCGCCACGATCGTAGGATCCGACGCCACGCTGACCATCGACGGACCCTTCAACATGCCGGGCGGCTTCGACATCCGCTACCCGGACGGGACCCGGGTGCGGTACGAGGAAGCGAACGGTGCGCACTTTGAGGGCCTGCACTATGAGGCCGCCGCGGTGGCGCGTGCCGTGGCCGCCGGCCGCACCCAGGCCAGCCAACGGACCCTGGCGGCCTCCATCCGCACCCTGGAGGTTGCCGATGAGATCCGCCGGCAGCTAGGCGTGGTTTTCCCCGGGGAAGCTGCCCTGCCGGGCGAAGCCGCTGCCCGACCCTGATTCATCCATCTGCATACAACTACCGAAAGGACCGGCTCATGGCCTACCTTACTCAAAACCCCGCTGGTGTTCCTGCGCCCGTCCGGATCGGGCTCATTGGCTCGGGCTGGATGGGGGCGTTCCACGCTGACAGCATCGCCCGGCGGGTCCCGGGCGCTGTCCTGGCGGCCATCGCCGACCCCAACACCGAATCTGCCGAGGCCCTCGCACAGTCCCTCGGCACCGCCAAGGTCACCGCCAGCGCCGAAGATATCCTGGCCGATCCCGAGATCGACGCCGTGATCATCGCCAGTCCGGCACGCTTCCACGCAACCCTCATTGCCCAAGCCGCTGCCGCCGGGAAACACGTCTTCTGCGAGAAGCCCGCCGGCCAGGGGCTCGACGAACTCGACACCGCCCTTGCCGCCGTGGAAGAAGCCGGAGTGCACTTCCAGATCGGCTTCAACCGCCGGTACGCGGCGGACTTCCAGGCCGCCAAGAAGGATCTCGCCGCGGGCGTCGCCGGTCAGCCGCAGCTCCTGCGCTCGCTGACCCGCGACCCCGGGACCGGAAGCATCCCGAACGCGGCCAGGGTCCCCGCGTGGACTGTCTTCCTGGAGACCCTGATCCACGACTTCGACACCCTCAACTGGTTCAACGAAGGTGCCGAGCCCGTAGAGGTCTACGCCGTGGCGGACGCCCTCGTGGAACCGGAGCTGCGCGATCAGGGCTTCCTGGACACAGCAGTGGTGACCATCCGCTACAGCAACGGCGCCATCGCCGTGGCGGAAGCAAACTTCAGTGCCCTCTATGGCTATGACATCCGCGGAGAGGTCTTCGGTTCCAAGGGCATGGTCCAGGCCGGCCGTGCCACCGAGACGGCGGCCCGGCGTTACACGGCGGAGGGACTGTCCGCGGACACCCCGCGCCTCAACGTGGAACTCTTCCGGCAGGCCTACACGGATGAACTCGCCGATTTCGCCGCCCTGGTGCGTGCACAGCGGGATGGCACACCGCCGCCGTCGGGCGCTTTCACCCTCACTCCCGGGGCCGCAGACGCCCGCCGTGCGCTGGCCATGGCGCTGGCGTGCATCGAATCGGTCAAACAGGGCGGTCCGGTGGCTGTGGCTGCTGCCCCTGTACCGGCGCTCCGTGACGACACCCGGACCGGCGTCTGATGCGGCTGGCCGTCTGCGCGGAAATGGTCTTCACGGACCTGCCGTTTGTGGAACGGGTGCAGCGGATCCACGACGCCGGCTTCGACGTCGAGATGTGGGACTCCAGGGGCAAGGACCTGGCCGGGCTCAAGGCAACCGGCGCGGCGTTCTCCTCCATGACCGGGTACACCTCCGGAAGCCTCGTGGACCCCGACACGGCCGACGACGTGGTGCGGACGGCCGAGTCTCTGATTCCCACAGCCCTGGAGCTCGGCGTGAGCCGCATGGTGGTGCACCCAGCGGAGCTCATCGATGGCCAGGCGGCCCGCCCCCTCTACCGGTCCACCGGCCGCATGTGGAGCACCGGCGCGCGGACCCTGGAACGGCTCGGCAACTTGGGGGAGAAGTATGGGGTGACGTTCTGCCTGGAAAACCTCAACACGGTCCTGGACCACCCCGGCATCCCGCTCGCCCGCGCCAAGGACACCCTGGCGTTGGTGGAAGCAGCCGGGCACCCCAACGTGAAGCTCATGCTGGACCTGTACCACGCACAACTGGGCGAGGGGAACCTCATCGAGCTCGTGCGGACCGCGCTGCCGCACATCGGCGAAGTCCAGGTTGCCGACGTACCGGGCCGCTGCGAACCCGGAACCGGGGAGATCAACTACCGGGCCGTGGCCAAGGCGCTCGCGGACGCAGGCTACGAGGGGACGGTGGGTATGGAAGCCTGGGCCAGCGGTGACGACGAGGAAGCCCTTGCGGCCTTCCGGGCGGCGTTCACGGTGCAGGACGCCAGCGTCCAGATCGCCTCGACATAGGCGTGCCGTTCAGGGGTGAGGGGCGGCGGTGCTGCCCCTCACTTCCAGCGTCGGCACCAACAGTTCGTCTGGGGGCAGCGTGCTGCCCGGCTCCAGTCGTGCGATCAGGAGTTCGGCCGCCCGCTGCCCGGCGGCAAAACTGGCCGTGTCCACTGAAGTCAGGCTGATCCGGCGCAACCGCGCCAGCGGGGTATTGTCGTAGCCGGCCACCGAAAGATCGGCGGGTACGGCGAGCTCGCATTCCTCGGCGGCTGAGAGGACCCCCAGCGCCGCCATGTCGTTGACAGCGAACACCGCTGTGGGCCGGTCGACAACTGACAGCAGCTCGAGTGCTGCACGGTGGCCGCCCTCTTCGCTCAGGTCTCCCGGCACGGTCCGGATGAACTCCGCCAGGCCGGCGGCCCTCATCTCCGCTTCATACCCCCGACGGCGGGCAATCCCGACGGCGGTGGCGGGTGCCCCTACATGGGCGATGCGGCGGTGCCCCAGCGCGATCAGATGAGCCACCGCGAGGCGGGCCCCGGCGTCGTCGTCGTTGGTCACGACGGTGACGTTGGCACCTGGGCCGCTGGGCGCCCCCAGCGCGATGGTTGGCACCTGCAAGGCTGCTGCCGTCAAACCGGGGCTCTCCGGCATGGTCCCCACCAGCACCAGGGCCTCGATGTTCATCTCCAGCAGTTTCTTCAGCAGGGATTCGCCGCTGCGGCTGTCCAGGCGGAAGTCGCCCATCAGCATTTGCAGGCCGAGCTCGTTGAGAGTGCTGTTGAGCCCTTCCACCGCGCTGACGAACCAGGGGTTCCGCATGTCGTTGAGTACCACGCCCACGGTGCGGCTCCGCGATTCGCCGAGGGCCCGGGCAGCCGCGTTCGGACGGTAGCCGAGTTCCAGCACGGCATGTTCGACGGCGGTGCGCTTGGCCGCGCTGACGTAGCCCGTGCCGCGCAGCACGAGGGACACCACCGACTTGGAAACACCCGCGGCGGCGGCCACGTCCAGGATGGTGGCGGCGCGTTTCCGTTCGAGGGCAGTCACAGTGACCTCCTGTTTGTTAATACAAAGTCTTGACTCGGCATGCGGATTCACCTACTCTAGCAAGACAATGTTGGAACGTTCCCACATTGTTGTCTGCCCGGATTCCGGGCCCGGTACTGCTTGCGAAGGAACACTATGAAGGACGTCATTCTCGGTCTGGTCGGAGTGGGACGCATCGGCGTCATGCACGCCAACAACATCTCCGCTCTCAATGGAGTCCTCAATCCGCAAGGCATCAATGTCCGGCTCCGGCTCACCGACGTCGCCGAGGTCCACGCACGGGGCGTCGCGTCCGGCCTCGGTGCCGAGTTCCTGCCCTCCGTGGAAGCCCTTATCGCCGCCGGCGTGGACGGCCTCGTCATCGCAACGGGGACCGGAACCCACCCCGAACTGATTCGCGTGGGAGTGGACGCCGGAATCCCGGTCTTCTGCGAAAAGCCCGTGGCCATGAACGTGGCGGACGCCCTGCCGGTGCTGGACTACATCCGCGACAACAACGGCGTGGTGCAGATCGGCCACCAGCGCCGCTTTGACCACGGCTACCTGGAGGCCAAGCGTGCCTACCAGGCGGGCGAGCTGGGCTGGATCCACTCCCTGCGCGCCGTCACCTGCGACATGGCGCCGCCGCCCGTGGAATTCCTCGCTACCTCCGGCGGGCTGTTCCGCGACTGCTCCGTCCACGACTTCGACATCCTGCGTTGGCTGACCGGCCGCGAGATCGTGGAGGTCTACGCAAAGGGGTCCAATAACGGCGACCCGGCCATCGGGGGAGTGGGAGACGTGGACACGGCGCTGGCACTGATCACGTTCGACGACGGCACGGTCGGTACCGTGTCAGCCACCCGCTACAACGGGGCCGGCCACGACGTCCGCCTGGAAATCCAGGGCTCCAGCCGTTCGCTGATGGTTGGGCTCGATCAACAAACGGCCATGGCGTCGGCCGAAGCCGGGATCGATTTCCCAGCCGGGGAACCCCACAGGACCTTCGCGGAGCGCTTCGACCAGGCGTACCGATCCGAAATGGCCGCGTTTGTGGAGCTGATCCTGGGTCGCCGGGAGAATCCCTGCACCCCGGAGGACGCCGTGGCCGCTTCCCGCGTTGCGGACGCCGCCCAGGAATCGCTGGCCACGGGCGTCCCGGTCAGGGTGGTGCTGGCCGCGGCCAACGCTGGCTAGGCAAGTCCTGGCGAGGCGAACCAGGCAGCAGTTCCACGCAAAAAACTCCCCTCCGGAATCATGTTTCCGAAGGGGAGTTTTTTGGGTTCTGACTGTTTATGCCGTGAACGGCAGCCGGGGATCGATGTCCTGGCCGTCCCAGCTTTGGCGGACCCAGCCGTGATGCGGGTCATCGCTGATAAGCCATTCACGGACGGGGCCCGGGCCGGCCATCACGTTCAGGTAGTACAGGTCATAGCCCGGGGCCGCCATGGCGGGGCCGTGCCAACCGTAGGGGACCAGCACAACGTCGCCGGTGCGGACCTCGGCCGCCACGTCGATGGGACGCTCATCCGAGGCGTACACGCGCTGGTAGCCGATGGCGTCGGCGTCGGCGGGTGCCCGGGAGCCAGCAGCCACCTGCGTCTCGAAGTAATAGATCTCCTCGAGGTTCGTTTCGCCGTCCTTCTCCTCATCGTGCTTGTGCGGAGGGTAGGAGGACCAGTTTCCGGCGGGGGTGAGGACTTCACACACGATGAAGCGGTCAGCCTCGAGGGCCGCAGGCGTGCCGAAGTTGTGGACTTGGCGGGAGCAGTTGCCGGCCCCGCGCAGTTCCACGGGTGTCTCCGCCGCCGTGACCAGGCGGGTGGGATAGGAGGCTTTTGCCGGTGCGGTGGCGACCGCCACCCGTCCGCCGTCGGACGAACTGATGGTGACGGTCCGGCCCGTTCCTGAGTACAGCACGTCGCTGGGTCCGTGGAACACGGACGCCCGCCCCTTCAGGACATGGTCTTCGCCGTCCACAGAGACGGTGAAGGAGCCGTTGAGGGGAACCACAATCCGCTCTTCGTTCGCTGCCGGGAGAACGACGGCGGCCCCTGCTGTTAAGGTTGCCACCTTCAGGCCCGTATGGGCCCAGCCGTCCACGGCCAGGTTTGAATCGGAGGTTCCGAGCGAGATGTCCCAGCCGCCGTCGGCGGCGCTGCCCAGGGGGTAGACCCAGTTAGTCATTGATGTATTCCTTGCGCTATCGCTGTACGAGTGTCATTTCAAAGCTGTACGAATCCGCCCGGTACACGTGGTGTCCGGTTTCCACCCGGCGGCCGGCGTCGTCCGTTGCGGTGCGCTCCATGGTGACCAGCGCGGAGTTGACCTCGGCCTCCAGCAGGCGGGCCTGGTAGTCGTTGGCGATCATCGCGCCGATTCGTTGCGAGGCCAGGCGGAAGTTCACGCCGCCGCGGCGAAGAATGGCGTAAAGCCCCTCAGCGGCCAGCATGGCTTCGTCCATGCTCGCGATGTCGTCCCGGACCCAGTTCTCCATCAGGGCAAGGGGCTTGCCGCCCACTTTGCGCAGGCGGGTGAAGTGGTACACCTTGGAGCCGGCCGGCAGTTCGAGGGTGGCGAGCGTCGCAGCGTCGGCCTCCATGTGGGAGAAGGTCAGCACCTGGGTGGTGGGCTTCTTGCCGTTGTTGGAGAGGTCATCAAACAGGCTGGAGAGCTCCAGGGGGCGGCGGACCTGGCTGGAGACCACCTGAGTACCCACGCCGCGCTTGCGGACCAGCAGCCCCGAGCGGACCAGTTCGTCCATGGCTTTGCGCATGGTGGGCCGGGAGAGGTTCAGCTGGGCCGCGAGATCGATTTCGTTCTCCAGCCGGCTGCCGGGTTCCAGGATTCCGCTGTGGATGGCGGCCTCGATGCCCTGTACCACCTGGTGGTACAGGGGTACGGGCGAGGAGCGGTCGATGATAAGACCAAGTTGATTCGCCACTGGATATTCCTCGTTCCATGCCGGAAGCTGGTGCCCGCCCGAGGCCCGGGAGGGAATCCATGTCCTACTATGTTCGCTTGATAGGACATACTGCCTTTGTTGATAATATCAGCCGAACTTTGGCGGTCAAGGCTACGGCCATGCTGTGGCGCCACGCGTCCCGTGCGGAACCGGACCGCCGCGGCCACACTGGCCGGCTCGCTGCCAATGGTGCCCGTGGTCCTAGGCTGGGGGGATGAACAACCGATACCTCGTGTCACGCGAACGCTTCATCGCTGCCCCGCCCGAAGTGATCTTTGAAGTCCTGGCCACTCCGGCGCTGCACAGTGCGATTGACGGTTCCGGCACGGTTAAGGGCGCCCAGCCGCGCGGCCCGGAACGGCTGAGCCTCGGAGCCCGCTTTGGCATGGAAATGAACATGCCCGTGGACTACAGAATCCTGAACACGGTCTCCGAATTCGAGGAAGGCAGGCGCATTGCCTGGCGCCATTTCTATGGCCACATTTGGCGCTATATCCTGGAACCGGCCACCGGCGCCGACGGTACTGCCGGCACGCGCGTGACCGAACAATGGGACGCCACCCCGTCAGCATCGAAAAGACACTAACCAATCTTGAGGCCTACCTTGCGGCCTCCGGTCGGCGCGAGGCCGGCAATACGGGGATTTCCTGAGACGCCGTTTCTTTCCTGAGACGCCGCTTCAACGGGCGGTGAGGCTGGCGGGGTCCCGGTCCGTACGGCGGCTTCTGTAATGTGGATGGCACCCGGAGTACGGGGTAAGACTAAAGGTGGGAAGCACGATGGGCCGCAGGACACTTGTTGACGACCTTGTCGACGGCCTGCTCGAAGACATCCTGGACGGCAAACTGCAGCCCCACGTAGCCTTACCGCCCGAAGCCGACATCGCCAAAGCCTACGACGTCAGCCGCCTCACTGTGCGCGAGGCACTCAAGGCCCTGCGGGCACAGAACATCCTCTACGTTAAAGCCGGCCGCGGGACCTTCGTCAACCCGACCGACAACTGGACCGGTCTGGATGCGATCTTCAAGGCCGCTTCGCACGATAATGGGGCGGAGCAGGTCGCAGTGGGGTTGATCGAGATGCGGCGCATGGTGGAAACCGGGGCCGCTGCGCTCGCGGCCAAACGCCATACACCCGAGCATGCCCAGCAGATGCGCGAGTGCATTGCGGACATGAAGCGCTTCCATGATTCCGGCGACCTCGATGCCTTCGTGGCGGCAGACATCGCCTTCCACGACGCAGTGTTGAAGGCTTCCGGCAATCCATTTGTCCGGGCGCTGTTCGCGCAGCTGGGTCAGCTCCTTTACGTAAAACGGCGTGAAACGTCCGCCGTCGAAGAGATCCAACTGCACGCCATTGACTACCACCAAAAGGTCATGGAAAGCATCCTCAGCGGCGAGGCCGAGCTGGCCCGCCGCACCATGGACGAGCATATGGACCAGACATACCGGGACTACGAACGCTACGTGCACCACGCGGCATCGTGACGTCGCAGCCCGCACCAAACAGGTCTTGACGTAATCCGCATCACTAACCTATGCTTTTTCTGAGTTCTTCAGTCAGATGTCTGACATCTGACTCAAATCGCATCGGATCCCGTCCTCATTGGACAGGGCCCTCCAAGATATCCGCACGGATTCCCGCCACCACCGCCGGTGCCGGACTCCGTTAGACAGAAGGTCGAAGATGACTTCACTCTCCTTAAAATCCGCAGGGCTCGGCGAGCTTGGCGAGCGTACGCTCCGCAAGGTCCGCCGCCGCGTTATGCCACTGATCGTCCTGCTCTATTTCGTTGCCTACCTTGACCGCAACAACGTGGGCTTCGCCAAGCTCACCATGAGCGAGGACATCGGCCTGAATGCCGCAGCTTACGGGCTCGGCGCCGGCATCTTCTTCCTCGGCTACGCGCTCCTTGAGGTGCCCAGCAACGCAGGTATGTACCGGTTCGGCGCACGCAAGTGGCTGGCCCGGATCCTTATTACGTGGGGCATCTTCGCCACGGCCATGTGCTTGGTGAACGGTGAAACGACCTACTACGTCATCCGGTTCCTGCTGGGGGCGGCAGAGGCTGGATTCTTCCCGGCCATCCTTTTCTACCTGACGCTGTGGTTCCCTGCCGCTCAGCGCGTCACGGTACTGGGCATCTTCATCCTCGCCCAGCCCATCTCCAACGCCCTGGGCGCCCCGGTCTCCGGACTGCTGCTCCAGATGGACGGCATCATGGGTCTTCATGGATGGCAGTGGCTGTACATCATCGAAGGTATCCCGGCCATCATCCTGGGCTTGCTCACCCCCATCCTCATGACCGACCGCCCGCGGGATGCCAAGTGGCTCAACCCGGACGAGCGCGAATGGCTTGCCACCACCATGGACAAAGAGTTGGCCGTCAAGTCCAGTTCCGGCAGCCACAACTTCCTGTCCGGCCTCAAGGACAAGCGGACCCTGACCTACTCGGCCCTGTACTTCGGCCTGGTCTGCGGCATCTACGGACTGGGTCTCTGGATGCCCACCATCGTCGCCGCCTTGGGCAAGTTCTCCACCGCCCAGGTCGGGTTCATCGTCCTCATTCCCTACTCCGTGGCCGCAGTCTTTGTGTTCTTCTGGAGCAAGCGTGCGGACAAGACCGGAAAGCGGGCCTGGCACAGTGCGGTCAGCATGGTCCTTGCCGGCATGGGCCTCCTGGCTGCAGGCTACCTGCTTCCGGTCAACCCCGTACTGGCCCTCATTGCCCTGACCGCCGCGGCCATGGGTATCTACGGCGCCATCGCGCCTTTCCTGTCCATGCCGTCCGCGGCGCTCACCGGGGCAGCTGCTGCTTCCGGCCTCGCCCTGATCAACTCACTGGGTAACCTCGGGGGTTTTGTGGCCCCCTATGCTGTCGGCCTGCTGAACGACGCCACGGGCAACAACCAGAGCGGCCTGCTGTTCCTGTCCTTCTGCCTCTGCGTCACGGCGGTTGCCACCTACCTTTACGCACGCAAGCGCCCCGAAGGCGATGCCGCGCTGGATCCCTCAGTTGCCGCGACTGCCGCTGTGACCCCTGACTCCAAGGCTCCGGCAAAAATCTCCTAATCTCGAAATCCCTAATCTCGAAATCACTGAAGGAAAACCTCATGACTATCAGCAACTTCCCCTCCGAACGCACAGTTGTCCTGACCGGCGCCGCGTCGGCCCGCGGCATCGGGCGCGCCGCCGCTGACCGGATGGCCAGTGAGGGATGGTCAATCGCTATCCTCGACATCAATGCGGAGGACGCCAAGGCCGCTGCCGCGGAGATCGGCTCCAACCGTGCGGTCAAGGCCATTGGCGTTGGAGCCGACGTGTCCGACGAGGCGTCCGTTGACCGGGCCATCACCGAGATCGAAGACGCTCTTCCCCCGATTGTTGCGCTCGCCAACCTCGCCGGGATCAGCTCCCCGACGACGTTCATGGAAACCACCGTGGCGGAGTGGGACAACGTCTTCGCCATCAACATGCGCGGTACGTTCATCGTTTCCCAGCGGGTCCTCAAGGGCATGATCGAGCGCAAGCTCGGGCGCATCGTGAGCATCTCGTCCATCTCCGCCCAGCGCGGCGGCGGAACGTTCTCGAAGGTTGCCTACAGCGCCACCAAAGCCGGAATCCTCGGGTTTACCCGCGCCCTGGCCCGGGAAGTCGGCGAGTTCGGCATCACGGTCAATGCGATTGCCCCCGGCCCGATCGACACCGACATCATGGGTGGAACCCTCACCGATGAGCGCAAAGCGCAGCTTTCCGAGGGCATCATGATGGGCCGCGTGGGCACCCGCGAGGAAGTGGCAGCCTTGATCGCCTTCCTGTTGGGCCAGGACTCGGGCTACATCACCGCCGCCACCTATGACATCAACGGCGGCCTCCAGGTTTCCTGACCGGGAACCGGACCAGGCACGGGCACCCCCTCCGGAATTCCGGCGGGGGTGCCCGTGCCAGTGCCGTGCCGGGGCCTCGGCCGAAGTCTAGGCTGGCACTATGAACCCCTCCGGCGGCCTGGTCCCCAGCCCGCGGACCCTTGAGGTTGAGAGCCTGGACGCCTTCGACCGGCTGGTCGCCGCCGGCGCGGTGGCCATGCACGGCTGGCACGCCCAGTCCCTGGACCTGCGCGGCCGCAAGGCAGCGCTTGAGGCGCTGGACGTGGAGGGTGCCATTTTCCTGGGCTGCACTTTCGACCAGGGCGTTGAAGACGGGCTTCGCCGCCGCGGCGCACTGATCTTCCCCAGGCTGCAGGGTGTGCCGTTCGATCCCTACCGGGCCCGGCTCTATACACCGCAGGAACTGTACGCCGGCCTGGAACACTCACCCTATGAGGAGCTGCCTGACGCCCTGGTGTACCAGTGGAGCATCCGCCCGGGGCAACGCAACCGGCTGGACGCCACCCTGGCCTCGGCGCTGCATGACCACGCCATCGGCGACGCCCTGGATGAGTTCACTCACTCGGACCCCTACGCCGGCCGCACCACCGTGGGCGTGATGGGCGGGCATGCCGCCCTGCGGGGCACCCCGGACTTCGCTCAGGCAGCCGAGCTGGGCAGGCTCCTGGCGCAGAGCGGGCGGATCGTGGCAACCGGCGGCGGCCCGGGTGCCATGGAAGCGGCAAACATCGGCGCGTATCTGAGCCAAGTTCCGCACGCCGAGTTCACGGCGGCGCTCGCGGGCCTTGGAGCCGTCCCCGGCTTCCGCCCCTCGGTGTCCGCGTGGGCACGCGAGGCGGCCGCCGTCGTCGAGCGCCATCCGGGCGGAACGCCGTCCCTAGGGATCCCCACCTGGTTCTACGGGCATGAGCCGCCGAACTACTTTGCCACGCACATCGCCAAGTACTTCGCCAACGCCATCCGGGAGGCGATCCTGCTGGAACTGTGCGACGGCGGCATCATCTTCCTGCCGGGAGCGGCCGGTACCGTGCAGGAAATTTTCCAGGACGCCTGCGAGAACTACTACAGCGCCCGCGAAGCCGTGACGCCGATGGTGCTGGTGGGACGGCAGCACTGGGAGCACGAGTATCCCGCGTGGCCCATGCTCCAGCGACTCGCTGCCGGACGGGCCATGGAGGACCGGATCTTCCTGGTGGACAGTGTGGACCAGGCGCTCGCGGTGCTGGGCGGCTAGCACTTTCCAAGCCGGCAGCCCGTCGCCCGTGCTCGGCGGTTAACCCACCACGGTGCCGAAGGCCAGCCCCAGCACATAGGTCACGGCGGCGGCGCCCAGGCCGATGCCCAACTGGCGCAGCCCGCGCGTCAGCGGCGACGTTCCGGACAGCAGGCCCACGATTCCGCCGGTCGCCAGCAGCGCCAGCCCCACCAGCACTGCTGCCACCACGAGTGCGGTCACCCCGGTCAGGCCGAACAGGAACGGCACGATGGGGACCACGGCGCCGGACGCGAAAAAGCAGAAGCTGGACAGCGCCGCCCCCCACGCGGTGCCCACGGCCTCGTGCTGGTCCTCCGCCTCCGGCACCTCGGGCTGGAGCGACAGGCTGGGATCGCAGTCGCAGCTCAGCAGCCCCATGCGTTCGGCCACACGGTGTTCGGCCGCTTCGTGGGACATCCCGCGCGCCAGGTAAACGAGCATAAGTTCGTTGTGTTCGATGTCCAGTTTCGGGGCGGCCGCGAGGGTGATCTGGGTGGGACGCGTGGCTGCCAGGAGCTCGCGCTGGGACCGCACGGAGACAAACTCGCCCGCGGCCATGGACATGGCACCGGCGAGGAGCCCTGCCACACCGCTGAGCAGCACCACCCCGCTCGCCACTCCGGAAGCGGCCATGCCCACAACGAGTGAGAGGTTGCTGACCAAGCCATCATTGGCGCCAAAAACGGCGGCACGGAACGTCCCGGCGAGCCTGTTGCGGCCACGGGTTGCCAGGCCTCGGACCACTTCCTCATGGATCTGTTCGTCCGCTGCCATGGCATCCGTGGCGTTGGGATCCAAGGCGTAGGGGGAGCGGCCTTCAGCGCGCTGGGCGAGGGCCAGGACGAAAACGGAGCCGAAGTGGCGGGCCAGGAAGCCCAGGAACTGGCTGCGAAGGGACGCCGGCCGGGACTTTTGGGCGTGGTCGCCGAGGAGCCGCAGCCAGTGGGCCTCGTGCCGCCCCTCGGCTTCGGCGAGGGCCAGCAGGATGGCACGTTCTTCGCCGTCGCGGTTTTGGGCGAGATCGCGGTAGACGGCGGCCTCTGCCCGTTCGTCCGCCAGGTACTGGCGCCACCGGCGGATGTCGGCCGGGGTGGGCTGCGGCGCGGATGGGGTGGAATCCGCCGGCCGGGCTTGGCTGGGATTGGGGTGCTGAGACACGCAAGGCTCCTGTGCTGGATGGGCATGGTTCGGCCCCATTGCACCGCCCAGCTTACCGCGGAATTCCGCGGATTTTCGGCTGGCTGCCCTCACTGCGGAGTTTAGGTTTCCCTCAAAATTCGGCGGTCTGCCGCGTGTGCCGGGACGGGTTGCGCCGGCTCTTGACCGGGCCCAACGGCGGTGCTGTGATGAAGGAGTGGCGTCCGCCCGCGCCCACCGGCGGCGCCCATCAACAAAGCACGTCAGGCGAACAAACGGAGGTCGAATCATGAGCACCACCGGACAGCACCCGGACATGCCGCACCTGGAATCTGTTGAATCGGATCCCGCTTACGACTACGCCGAGGACGTCCCCATCAGCGTGGACGACTGGGACGCCGAGGACGAATTCCTGGACGCCGAAAAGGTGGTGGTTCCCACGCCCCCGGTGGCAGTCGACGCCGAGGAGCGCGTGGTTCCACTCGATGAGGACGAGTTCCGCGGAACCGAATAGAACGAACGACGGCGGCACTCCGGTTCGCGGGGAAGCGAAGGGGAGTGCCGCCGTCGTACTTAACTCAGTGAAGCTGCGGGCTCAGTGGCCGCCGGTGATCGAGCCTGTCGAGATTAGTGGCTGGGGTGGCTGGCGACCGGGTGGGCCTCCATGGGCAGCTCTTCGGTGACCGCTCCCGCGACCCGCTTCTCCCAGGCCTCGCGGACCTCGGGGTCCGTGGGAGGCGTGAGCAGCGAGATCACGATGTACGAGACCAGCGAGGCGCCGAGGCCCCAGTAGATGGGTTCGTTGGCGTAGACGCCGTCAGCGCTGGGGATGACCCCTACGGCGTACATGATCAACAGTGCCAGGGTCAGGACCGAGCCAACGGCCATGGACCAGGCGGCTGCGATGCCGGTGCCGCGCTTCCAGACCAGGCCGCCGAGGATGGCCACCAGCAGGCCGCCCACCAGGATGTCGTAGGCGATGGTCAGTGCCACCACGACGTCCTGTGCCGCCATGGAGATCAGCACGGCCACGATGCCCAGGCCCAGGACCCAGTAACGGTTGGCCTTGACGTCGTGCTCGGGGTTTTCGGTGTCGTCGGTGTTGATCGTCTTGCCGAACCAGCTGGCGACGAACGGCACCACGTCGGCGCGGGCCACCGTGGCGGCTGCGATGAGGGCGCCGGAGGCGGTGGACATCATGGCGGCGACTGCGGCGGCCATGACCAGGCCGCCGATGCCGATCGGCAGGATCTGGGTGGCGACCTCGGCGTAGACAACGTCCTTGCCGAGGTTGGCGACGTCGATGTCGGGCAGGGCCACGCGGGCGGCCAGGCCGATCAGGGCACCGGCGACACCGTACAGGATGCAGTAGACGCCGGCCGTTGCGCCGCCCCAGCGGGCCACGGTGGGGGTCTTGGCGGTAAAGACGCGCTGCCAGATGTCCTGGCCGATCAGCAGGCCGAGGGTGTAGACCACGAAGTACGTGATGATCGTCTGCATCCCGATGCCATCAAGCTGGAAGAAGCTGGCGTCAACGCGGCTGCGGATGCCGTCGAAGCCGCCGGCGGCGTTGAGCGTGAACGGCAGCATCAGGGCGAAGATGCCCACGGTCTTGATGATGAACTGCACCTGGTCGGCCAGGGTGATGGACCACATGCCGCCGATGGTGGAGTAGACCAGGACGATGGCGCCGCCGACTGCGATGGCGAGCCAGCGCTCCCAGTCGAACAGGACGACAAAGATGGTGGCGTAGGCGCCGGTGGAGGTGGCGCAAAGCATCAGGGTGTAGGCCAGCATCACGATGCCGGAGGTCTGGGTGGCGCGCTGGCCGTAGCGCAGGCTGAGCATCTGGGAGACCGTGTAGATCTTCAGCCGCTGGATGGTGCCGGCGAAGAGCAGGCTCAGGAGGAGCACACCCGCGCCGATGGCGACCACCAGCCACATGCCGGAGATGCCGAACTTGTAGCCCAGGCCGACGCCGCCGACGGTGGAGGCACCGCCCAGGACGACGGCGGCCATGGTGCCGGTGTAGAGCAGCGGGCCGAGGCGGCGGCCGGCCACCAGGAAGTCGCTGTTGTTCTTGGTGCGGGACTTGCCCCACCAGCCGAAGGCCAGCATGGCGATGAGGTACACCACCACGATGGCGATGTTGACGAAGTTAGCGTCCATTTGGGGCTCCTTGGAGCTGATCTGCAGCTTGGCTGGTATCCCGGCGGCGCTGCTGGGGAAGCCGGTTTTCCGCTGCTCTTGTGGAATTGGGAGGAAGAGTTCCTCAAATATTGCCTCACAGGCAACACTTGTTGCCAAGAAGCGTATGCTGTGACCGACGCAACAGTCAAGGTCGGCCGTACTATCTGTTGTTCGCCGCGGCGTCCGCCACGTCACACGGGCCGGCTGGCCATAGGATTGCTCCAGAGATGGGGCCGCACCGCCGGCCACGAAAGGTCCGCACATGAAGGCACTGCCAGTTGAGCCGAGCAACGTTCCCGTTGCCATCGGTTCCCGAATCCGTGCCGCCCGGCAGTCGCAGCGGCTGACCATCGAGCAGGTTGCCGACGCCACCGGCCTGACCAAGGGCTTCCTCAGCCGCGTGGAACGTGACCTTACGTCGCCGTCGGTGGCGTCCCTGGTGACCCTGTGCCAGGTCCTGTCCATCTCCATTGGCGACCTGTTTGTGGCCCCGGAAACCCACCTGACCAAGCGGGACGAGGGCCCACGGATCTCCCTGGGCGGCGAAGGCATCGTGGAGAGGCTGCTGACTGCCCGTTCCGAACGGCGCATCCAGATCATCCAGGCCGTCATCGAGCCGCATGGCCGCGGCGAGGCTGAGCTTTACGCCGTGGACTGCGACGTGGATGTGCTCCATGTGATCAAGGGGCGCATCCGGCTGATCCTGACCAACGAGGAATACGAGCTCAGCACCGGCGACACCGTGACCTTCCCGGGCCGCGAACCGCATACGTGGGTCAATCCCACCGACGAGGCCGTGGAAGTTCTCTGGGTCCTGGTCCCCGCCGCCAGCCGGTAGGTTGCTGCCCCCCGCTCGCTAGCGTTGCTGCGTTCCTTCCCGGTTTGTGGCCCGGGGGCGATCGGCGAGACCTCGGCCAGGAGAGTTTGTAAACAACTGATGCGCATAAGAAAACTTCAGGCTATGATGGCTGTCACACCCGCCGATCAATCCTCGAAGGAGAGGCTCATCTTGAAAGAGCTGCGCATCGAAGCCAACGGCAACCTTGGCCCCATCGATTCATCCCGTATCCCGCGCTATGCCGGCGCTGCAACCTACGCCCGCCTGCCGCGCCTGGACCAGGTGGCCAAGGCTGACGTGACGGTGGTGGGAGTGCCCTTCGACTCGGGTGTTTCGTACCGCCCGGGTGCCCGTTTCGGCTCCAACCACATCCGCGAGGCCAGCCGCCTGCTCCGCCCGTACAACCCCGCCTGGGACGTCAGCCCGTTCGAAAACATCCAGGTGGCTGACGCCGGCGACATGGCGGTCAACCCGTTCAACATCAACGAAGCCATCGAAACCATCCAGCAGAACGCCCTGGACCTCACCGCGGCCGGCAGCAAGCTGGTGACGCTCGGCGGGGACCACACCATTGCCCTGCCATTGCTCCGCGCGGCTGCCGAGCGGGCGGGCGGGCCCATTGCCATGCTGCATTTTGACGCCCACCTCGACACGTGGGACACCTACTTCGGCGCCGAATACACGCACGGCACCCCGTTCCGCCGGGCCGTTGAGGAAGGCATCCTGGACACGGAAGCGATCAGCCACATCGGCACGCGCGGCCCGCTCTACGGCAAAAAGGATCTCGACGACGACCACCGCTTCGGGTTCGGCATCGTCACCTCCGCGGACGTCTACTACCAGGGCGTCCTCGAAACCGTGGCCAAGGTCCGCGACCGGATCGGCAACCGCCCGCTCTACATCTCCGTGGACATCGACGTCCTGGACCCCGCACACGCGCCGGGCACGGGAACACCCGAAGCCGGCGGCATCACCAGCCGCGAACTCCTGGAGATCATCCGCGGCTTCCGCGGCATGAACCTCGTGGGCGCCGACGTCGTCGAGGTTGCGCCCGCCTACGACCACGCCGAAATCACCGGCGTGGCCGCCAGCCATGTGGCCTATGAACTGATCACCCTGATGGCGGACAATGCTGTTGAAGGTGACCGGTTCGGGACGGCCAACGGCTACGCCGCCCAAGCTCTCGGCCAAGAAGCCCGCCAACCTGCCGGTTTCGCCGCCGGAACCAAGGAGTAGCCACCATGATTGATTTCGATCCGGGCACAGCAGCCCCTACCAAGGGGACCAGCCAGCGCAACGGCGGGGACCTCGTCGTCGAAACCCTTGAAGCGCTCGGCGCCAAGACCGTCTTCGGCATCCCGGGCCAGCACGCGCTGGGCCTGTTTGACGCCATGGGCCGTGGCAATCTGCACTTCGTGTCTTCTCGCGTGGAGAACAACAGCGCCTTCGCCGCGGACGGGTACTCCCGCGCCACCGGCGAAGTGGGCGTGCTGTTCCTGTCCACCGGTCCCGGCGCGCTGACCTCCCTGGCCGGCCTGCAGGAGGCCTACGCCACGGGTGTGCCCATGGTGGTGGTGGCCAGCCAGATCCCGCTCGAAGGACTGGGCGCCCGCCGCAAGGGCATGCTGCACCAGCTCGATGACCAGAAGGCCTCGGCCGCGAACGTCACCAAGAGCCAGCGCCTGATCCAGCACGCGTCCGGTATTCCGTCGGCCATCCAGGATGCCTGGACCGAGGCCATCTCCTCGCCGCAGGGCCCGGTCTGGCTGGAAATCCCGCAGAACGTGCTGCTGGATCCCATCATGGTGCCCCCGGTGGAGGACGCGCTCGCCGAAGCAGCGGACAACCCGCCCCGCGTGGAGCTGGTCCGGGAAGCAGTGAAATGGCTGTCGACGGCGGAACGTCCCGCCATCATCGCAGGTGGTGGTACCCGGCGGGGCCGGGCCGAAAAGTCGCTGCTCTCGATTGCCGAAAAGCTGCGCGCACCGGTCATCTGCACGCCTGGCGGCAACGGCGCCTTCCCCTGGATCCATGAGCTCTCGCTGCAGTCCTGGATCGAGGACCGCCACATGACGGACCTCCTGGAAGACGCCGACGTCCTGATTGTCATTGGCTCCTCCCTTGGTGAAGTCACGTCCAACTACTTCACGTTCGCGCCCCGCGGCCGCATCATCCAGATCGACGCCGAACCGCGCGTCCTCGAATCGAACAGCCCCGGCCTGGGCATCCGTGCCGACGCCGGCCAGGCGCTCGCCGCCCTCGACGAGGCCCTGGTGGCGCCCGTCGACACCGCCCGCAGCTGGCACGGGACCACTCCCGAGGACCTGGTGAAGGACTCGCTCGCCAAGGTCAAGGCAAGGCTGGAATCCCAGGACCTGGGCAAAGAGCTGAAGTTCATGTCCGACATCCGCGAAGCCGTCCCCGCGGACATGCAGACCTTCTGGGACATGACCATTTCCGCGTACTGGGGCTGGAGCTGCTGGGATGCCCGGCAGGGCCAGTTCCACTCCGCCCAGGGTGCCGGCGGCCTGGGCTACGGCTTCCCGGCAGCCATCGGCGGCGCCGTCGGGCTGGAAACAGTCGGCAAGCCCGGCCGGGTCCTCGCCGTGTCCGGTGACGGTTCATCCATGTACTCCATCTCCGAACTCGCCACCGCCAAGCAGCACAACATCCCGGTCACCTGGCTGATCGTGGACGACGGCGGCTACGGCATCCTGCGTGAATACATGGTGGGCGCGTTCGGCAAGGCCACGGCCACCGAGCTTGCGCGCCCCGACTTCGTCAAGCTCGCCGAAGCATTCGGCGTGCCGGCCACGCGGGTGGCCCCCGAGGACGTCGGGGACGCGCTCAAGGCGGGCTTCGCGGCGGACGGACCCAACGTCGTCGTCGTCGAAACCCTGCTCAAGATGTTCGGCCCCACCCACCTGGACGACTGAACACCCAGCACCAACCACGCGCGAACTGGCAGCTAATACCCTCCTCAAGCAAATTTGAGGGTATTAGCTGCCGGTTCGCGCTTGGCGTTTAAGGCCAGAGACCCTGGTCATCTCTTCTTTAGTTTCCCAAAGCAACCATTTAACGATATGGTTGCCTTAGGCAAACAAAAGAGGAGAGCTCAATCATGGCAGTCGCCCCGGACACCGCAGCGGACCTTGTGTACCGCATCTTCGACCTCCAACGGGTGGTCCGATGCGTCGCCGCGGCGAGCTTCCGCGGACAGGACACCGGGGTTGCGCTGCAGGGCGTGCTCAGGTTCGTGGGGGAGGGGGAATCCCGCGCCACCCGGCTGGCGGAGCGGCTCGGTGTCAGCGCCCCCGTCCTCAGCCGCCACATCGCGGACCTTGAGGAGCAGGGTTACGTCATCCGGCGGCAGGATCCCGACGACGGCCGCGCCCAGTTGGTTGCCCTCTCGCCGGCCGGCGCTGACAAGCTCCGGAAGATCGAAGAGCGCCGCACGGCCACGCTGCAGGAGTACCTCAGCGATTGGAGCCAGGAGGATGCCGAAGACACGGCACGGATCCTGACAAAACTCTCGGAGTCCCTCAAGCATTCAGCCCGGGCACATGCACTCCCGGCACATTCAACCGCGGCATCAGCCACCGCACCCCAGAACCTCCAGGAGCACTGATATGTCGAGCCAACCCGCCGCACCGCCCTTGGCGATGACCCACCGCCAGATCATGGAAGCCCTGACCGGGCTCCTCGCGGCGTTCTTCACCGCCATCCTCAGCAGCACCATCGTGGCCAACGCGTTGCCCACCATCATGTCCGATCTGCATGGCACGCAGACCGATTTCGCCTGGGTGATCACGGCCGCCCTGCTGGCCAACGCGGTCACCACCCCCATCTGGGGCAAGCTGTCCGACCTCTTCAACAAGAAGCTGCTGGTCCAGCTGAGCATTGTCATCTTTGTGGCCGGCTCCGTTATGGCCGGACTCTCCGAGACCATCCCGCTGCTGCTCACCGCCCGCGTTATCCAGGGCGTGGCCATGGGCGGTCTGACCGCGCTGGCGCAGGCCATCATCGGCAGCATGATCCCGCCGCGGGACCGCGGCAAATACTCCGGCTACATGGGCGCCGTGATGGCGGTAGGCACTGCCGGCGGCCCGCTGCTCGGCGGATTCATCGTGGACAGCCCGCTGGGCTGGCGCTGGACTTTCTTCGTCTGCGTGCCGCTCGCCGTCGTCGCGCTTATCCTGCTCCAGATCACCCTGAAAATCGAGCACATCAAACGCCACGTCAAGATCGACTGGCTTGGTTCCATCCTGCTGACCTCCGGCGTCAGCCTGCTCCTGATCTGGGTTTCCTTCGCCGGCAACCCCGCCTACTACGACTGGGTTTCCTGGCAGTCGGCCGCCATGGTGGGCGGTGGCGTGGTGCTGCTGGCCCTGCTGGTGCTGGTGGAGTCCAAGGTTGAGCAGCCCATCATCCCGCTGAAGATCATCTCTGAACGCACCACCGCTTTGGCCATCATCGCTTCAGTGGCGGTGGGCATCGCGATGTTCGGTTCAACCACTTTCCTGGGCCAGTACTTCCAGGTGGCCCGCGGCGCCACGCCTACCGAAGCCGGACTCCTTACGCAGCCGATGATCGCCGGCAACCTGACCGGTTCGGTCGTTTCCGGTCTGCTCATCAGCCGCACCGGCAAGTGGAAGGGCTACCTGATCGGCGGGTCCATCCTGCTGATCGGCGGCCTCGGCCTGGCCGGCACCATGGACCACACCACCGAACTGTGGCAGGCCGGGATCTTCACGGCCATCCTGGGCGTGGGCCTGGGCATGCTGATGCAGAACCTGGTCCTGGCGGTGCAGAACACGGTCCGGGCGTCAGATATCGGATCGGCCAGCGCGTCTGTTGCATTCTTCCGGTCGGTGGGCGGCGCGATCGGTGTGTCCGTGCTCGGCGCCGTCCTCAGCAGCCGGGTCAGCGAACTCGCCACGCAAGGCCTGGCCGCGGCCGGTATCCCTGTGGCGGGCGGGTCGGCCCGAGCCAGCATGGACCTCGTTGACATGCCCGCACCGGTCCGCGAGATCATGCGCGCCGCTTACGGCGACGCCACCGCCGAGGTCTTCCTGATCTCCGCCGGCGTTGCGGTGGTAGCCCTGATCTCGGTCCTGTTCATCAAGGAGCGCCCGCTGCGGCGCACCGTTGACATCCAGCCGGACGCAGATGCAGAAAGTACGACGCCGGAACTCGCGTCCGCCAGCCGCTGACAGGAGGGGCGTGGCCGGGGAACATGTGGGGGAGTACGCCGATCGGATGATATTTACCGTAGATGTTTCGCCCGGGCAACGGATTTCGTAGAGTGGGTAGGCTGAGGAATGTCAGCCCCGTCTGTTACTACTTATCCTCATCATTTCGCGCTCTCTTCCTAAGGATTCACGGGCATGCTCCTCACCCTCATACGGCGCTACTCCAAACCGTACATGCCATACATCGTGGCCGTCGTTGTGTTCCAACTGGCGTCCACCATCGCAGCGCTCTACCTTCCCAGCCTCAACGCCCAGATCATCGACGAAGGCGTTTCCCGTGGGGATACGGATTTCATTTGGCGGACCGGGTCCGTGATGCTGCTGGTGGCCATTGTCCAGGTGGGCACCGCCATCGCCGGCGTCTACTACGGCTCCAAAACGGCCATGGCCGTGGGCCGCGATCTGCGCCGCGGGGTGTTCCGCAAGGTCACCAGTTTCTCCGCCAAGGACGTGAACACGTTCGGCGCCCCCACCCTCATCACCCGCGGCACCAACGACGTCCAGCAGGTCCAGATGCTCGTGCTGATGGGACTGAACTTCATGGTGGCCACCCCCATCATGTGCATCGGCGGCATCATCATGGCGCTGCGCGAGGACATCAGCCTGTCGTGGCTGGTCTGGGTCTCCGTGCCCGTGCTGATCGTGGTGGTGGGCTACCTGGTGGTCCGGCTCATGCCCCTGTTCCGGTCCATGCAGAAGAAGATCGACCGCATCAACGCGGTACTTCGCGAGCAGATCATTGGCATCCGGGTCGTCCGCGCATTTGTCCGCGAACCCTATGAAACCGAGCGTTTCGGCGTTGCCAACAAGGACCTGACCGACGTCTCCCTGAAAATCGGGGCCCTGTTTGTCCTGATGTTCCCGGCCATCGGCATGATCCTGCACCTGTCCACGGCCGCGGTGCTGTGGTTCGGCGGTCAGCGCGTGGATTCGGGCGAAATGCAGGTGGGCGCCCTGACCGCCTTCCTGCAGTACCTGCTCCAGATCCTGATCGCCGTCATGATGGGCACGTTTATGGCCATGATGATCCCGCGCGCCTCCGTCTGCGCGGACCGCATCGGTGAAGTGCTCGACGTCGAACCCTCCATCCACGATCCCGAACGTCCTGAGACTCCCGCCACGCTGGCCGGGGTAGTGGAATACCGGAACGTCACCTTTGCCTACCCCGGTGCCGAGACGCCGGTGCTGAGCAACATCAGCTTCACCGCCAAGCCGGGCGAGACCGTTGCCATCATCGGTTCCACCGGTGCAGGCAAGACCTCGCTGCTGGCCCTGCTGCCGCGCCTGTACGACATCGCCGAGGGCGAAGTCCTCCTGGACGGCGTCTCCGTCGGCAACCTGGACCGTGCCGAGATCACCAAGCGCGTGGCCCTGGTACCGCAGCGGCCGTACCTCTTCTCGGGCACCATCGAGCACAACCTGCGCTTCGGCAAGACCGAGGCCACGGACCAGGAACTCTGGGACGCGCTGCAGATCGCCCAGGGCGAGGGCTTTGTCCGCGAGAAGAAGAACGGACTGAACGCCCGCATCGCGCAGGGCGGCACCAACGTCTCCGGCGGCCAGCGGCAGCGGCTCTGCATCGCCCGGGCGTTGATCACCAAACCCAAGGTCTACCTCTTTGACGATTCGTTCTCGGCGCTGGACGTCGCAACCGATGCCAGGCTCCGCGCCGCGCTGAAACAGACCACCGCCGACGCCACGGTCATCATCGTGGCCCAACGGATCTCCACCATCACCGATGCAGACCAGATCCTGGTCCTGGACAACGGCCGGATCGTGGACCGCGGAACGCATGAGGAGCTCCTGGAAACCTCACCCACCTACCAGGAAATTGTTGAATCCCAGCTGAGCGTGGAGGAAATGGCATGAGCGCCGCCAAGAAGGTCTCGACAGGCTCGACCACCGAAACGAACCCGGATTCCGTAACTCCGGAAGACCTCCTGGAGGACGACGATTTCTTCGAGGAGGAATACAAGCCCTCCGAGGCCGACGGCGACATGTTCGGCGGCATGCCCGCCAAGAAGGCCGAGCATTTCTGGCCCTCGGCGAAGCGGCTGCTGGGGCTCCTGAAGCCTGAGGCTGTGGGCATTTACGCCGTGGTGGCCCTGGTGGTGGTCTCGGTGGTCCTGAACGTCATCGCGCCCAAGATCCTGGGCCAGGCCATGGACGTCATCTTCGGCGGCGTGGTTGGCAAGCAACTGCCCGCGGGTGCCAGCAAGGACGAGTTCGTGGAAGGGCTGCGCCAGCAGGGGCAGGACAACTTCGCGGACATGGTGTCGCGGATGGAGCTGGTTCCCGGCACCGGGATCAACTTCCAGAAACTCTCAGTCCTGATCGCCATCGTGCTGCTGATGTACTTTGTGGCCAACATCTTCCTGTGGCTGCAGGGCTACGTGCTGAACCGCATCGTGATGAAGGTGATCCGCCGGCTCCGGGACGACACCGAAAAGAAGCTGAACCGGCTCCCGCTGAACTACTTCGACACCCGCCAGCGCGGCGACGTCCTCTCCCGGGTGACGAACGACGTCGACAACGTCCAGCAGGCGCTGCAGCAGGCGTTCGCACAGCTGATCAGCTCGCTGCTTACAGTGATCGGCATCGTCATCATGATGTTCATCGTCTCCTGGCAGCTCGCTCTCATCGCCCTCGTTGCGCTGCCGCTGTCCGGTTTGGCTGCAGGCCTGATCGGCTCGCGCAGCCAGAAGCTCTTCGCCGCCCAATGGAAGAACACGGGTGAGCTGAACGGCCAGATCGAGGAATCCTTCTCCGGGCACGACCTTGTGCGCGTCTTCGGCCGTGACGCTGACATGCTGGAACGCTTCGAAGAGCGGAACGAGGCCCTCTACAAGGCCAGCTTCGGAGCCCAGTTCGTCTCCGGCATGATCTTCCCGGTCATGCAGTTCGTTTCCTACCTCAGCTATGTGGGCATCGCCGTCGTGGGTGGCCTCCGGGTGGCCTCGGGCTCGATGTCGCTGGGCGACGCCACGGCGTTCATCCAGTACTCGCGAGAGTTCACGCAGCCGCTGGGCCAGATGGCCGGCATGGCCAACATGCTGCAGTCCGGCGTCGCGTCCTCGGAGCGGGTCTTTGAATTCCTCGACGCCGATGAGCAGGACTCCGAGACCGCCACCGAGCACCTGCCGGCCAAGACCGACGGGCATGTGGAGTTCAAGGACGTCACGTTCAGCTACACCGAGGATAGGCCGCTGATCGAAAACCTGTCCTTCACGGCAGAACCCGGGCACACCGTGGCAATCGTTGGTCCCACCGGGGCCGGCAAAACCACGCTGGTGAACCTCGTGATGCGCTTCTACGAGCTCAACTCAGGGTCCATCACCCTGGACGGCGTGGATGTCACGCACCTGAGCCGGTCCGAGCTGCGGTCCAAGGTGGGCATGGTGCTCCAGGATGCGTGGCTGTTTGGCGGGTCCATTTACGACAACATCCGGTACGGCAACCTGGACGCCACCGAGGAGCAGGTCATGGCGGCCGCCAAGGCCACTTTCGTGGACCGCTTTGTGCGCGCCCTGCCGGAGGGCTACGACACCGTGATCGATGAGGAAGGCAACAACGTCAGCGCCGGTGAAAAGCAGCTGATCACCATCGCCCGCGCGTTTGTGGCCAACCCGTCGCTGCTCATCCTGGATGAGGCAACCAGCTCCGTGGATACGCGCACCGAGCTGCTGGTCCAGAAGGCCATGGCGGCGCTGCGGACGGACCGCACCAGCTTTGTGATCGCGCACCGGCTCTCCACCATCCGCGACGCCGACACCATCCTGGTGATGGAGAACGGCAAGATCGTGGAGCAGGGCAACCACAAGACGCTGCTGGCGGCTGAGGGTGCTTATTACCGGCTGTACATGTCCCAGTTCGCCGGCTCTGACGTTGAAGAATCCGTTGTGGACGATTCGACGGCGGTCCACAGCTGAGCGCGCTGGGAACCGGAGCCGCCCGGCGCATCGAGGTCCTGGTCCCGATGCGCTGGGGCGACATGGACGCCTACGGGCACATCAACAACGTCCAGATTGTCAGGATGCTCGAGGAGGCCCGTATCGCAGCGTTCGGGCCTCCCCGGGGTGCCGGCCTGCCCGGCATCGAACCGGAAGTGTCGCTCTTCAACGACGTTCCGGAGGGAACTCTGGCGCTGGTGGTGGACCACAAGATCCGCTACGTGAGGACGTTGGAATACCGCAATGTCCCGGCAATGGTCCAGGTGTGGATCGGCGCGGTGAAGGGCGCCAGTTTCGACATCCACTACGTGGTGCAGGACCCGGTCACGCGGGAGGAGTGCGTCCGGGCCAGCAGCCATCTGGCCTTTGTGGATGAGGCTTCCGGCCGCGTCCTGCGCCTGACGCCGGAGCAGAAGGAGCGGCTGGCGCCGTTCACCGTTTGAGCTGTTCACGTTTTGAACCGTCACGTTTTGAACCGTACGGCGCCGTGCCTGCACACCCGTTGCGCAGGCACGGCGCACACCGGAAACTGGAAATACCCACTAAGGAGCGTTGACCATGGCCAAGAAAAACAAAAAGACCTGGAAAGAGATGTCACCGGCGGCACGGGCGGGATTCGTGGTCATCGGGATAGGGCAGGTGGCGCTGATGCTGGCCGCCCAGCGCGACATCTCCAAGCGTCCGGCGGCGCAAATCAACGGGCCGAAGGCAGCCTGGCGGGTGGCCGCACTGATCAATTTCATCGGGCCGATGGGCTACTTCATTCTGGGGCGCAAGCGGCCCGGAGCCGGACTCGGGGCGGTCAAGTAGCAGGCCTCGGATCTGCACACCGTCAGGGTCTTCGGAGCAGGCATCCAGTTTGAGCCTGTAAATTTGAACCCATGACCCCAAATCCCAAGACTGCCATGCACCGCGCCCTCGGTGTCTCAAAGGAGATCGAGGACGCGGCCTGGTTTGTGCTGGGACCGGGCCTGCAGGGCAAGCCGTCGGCCTTGGACGGGAAGACCCTGACTTGGACAGCGGAGGCTGCGGCGGAGCTGCTGGAGCGCCTGGACCGGGGAGCCGCGGACGCCAAGGCGCCCATGATGACCAACCTCCGGCAGAACCTCGACGACGCCTCCCGGGAGGCCAAGCAGCTGGCCGTGGAGCTGCTCTTCCTGCAGTCACTGCCCCTGGCGCACGAGGTCAAGTCGCTGAAGGTCAAACGCGCCCGCGTGGCGGAGGCCGCGTCCTGGCTGGAGACAGCGCTGGAGCCGCCGCTCGAGCTGCCCGAGGAACTCTACAAGGGCATGACGGACCACGGCGTGATCAGGGACCGCACCGCCGAATTCAACTGGACCATCTGGGACCACCTGAAGTGGCTCTGCCGGTTTGTGCAGCACGTGGACCAGCAGATTCCCGCGGCCATCGCCAAGGCGCTGAAGGACCCGCTGAAGTTCCACGAGCTCGCCGCGGGCACGCCGGCGGACCAGCCCGCCATCCGCCGCAGCATCGAGTACCTGGCCTGGCCCAGCTACTTCGAGCCGGTCGTGGCGGACGTGGAGCGGCAGGAAATCCGCGACGCCTTCGCCTCGCTGGTGGGCGGGGCCAAGGGCGATTCCGACGAGGAAATCACCGCGGACATTAACCGCATCCGCCTGCACCTGGATGAACAGGCGGGCCAGCGCATCGACTGGTACGCCCGCCAGCTGGTCAGCCAGTGGCGCAAAGTGGGGGATCCCGGCCGACGCGCGTGGCTGCTGCGTACCCACAGCGACAACGCTGACCTCCTCACCGCTTGGCAGGACGAGGAGAAGGTGACGCTCGACGTCGAACATCTCCGCCATCTGGACCCGGGCGTGACCGCGGGGCTGGTGCAGCACGCCGTGGACGAGGACTACAAGCATCTCGGCTACGTCGAGCGGGAGGACACCAAAACGGCGGTGTTTGCTTTCCTCACGGTCATGAAGCCGGGCGACCTGGTTCTGTTCCAGCACGCCGGCACCGTGCGGCTGGGCGTGGTGCTGGGCGAGCCCGAGCACAACGACGACAACCGCCGGCTGCGGCGCAAGGTGCGCTGGCTGGACGACGACGGCCACGCCGCCGCGGACCTGCCCCGTCACGTCCAGCGCCAGCTGGCCACCTCGGGGATCGTTGTTGATGTGACCAGGGTGGTGCAGGCGCTGCAGGCGCTAGTGCCGGCCGAGGCGGAACCGGAGGACGACGACGCCGACGCGCCTGCCGCCGTCGTGCCCCCCGTGCAGGAAGGCTTCCGCCCGCTGAGCCGCGACTTCGCGGATTCGCTGCACATGGACCTGGAGCCGCTGCAGGAGATCGCGGAACTGCTGGAGGAGAACCGCCAGCTGGTCCTGTACGGGCCGCCCGGAACGGGCAAGACGTACCTGGCCAAGCATCTCGCGGCGGAGCTGGCCCAGGACAGCACGGACGAGCGGGTGAAGCTGGTGCAGTTCCACCCGTCGTACGCGTATGAGGACTTTTTCGAGGGCTACCGGCCGGACAAGACCGACGAGGGCCAGGTGTCCTTCAAGCTTGTGGCGGGGCCGCTGCGCCGGCTGGCCGAGGAAGCCGCCAAGCCCGGGAACGAAAAGAAGCCCTATTTCCTGATCATTGACGAGATGAACCGCGCCAACCTGGCCAAGGTGTTCGGCGAGCTGTACTTCCTGCTGGAGTACCGCGATGACCGGATCTACCTGCAGTACAGCCCCAACGAGCCGTTTACGCTGCCGGACAACCTGTACATCATCGGCACCATGAACACCGCGGACCGGTCCATCGCCATGATGGATGCCGCCATCCGACGCCGGTTCGCGTTCATCGAGCTGCACCCGCAGACGGAGCCGGTGAAGGGGTCGCTGCTGCGGTTCCTGCAGGTGCGGGACCTGGACACCACACCGGCGCTGCTGCTCGATGCGCTGAACGCCGCCATCGACGAGTGGGACCGGGACCTGATGATCGGCCCGTCGTACTTCATGAAGACGGCCGCCCAGACGCCGGCCGGGCTTCGCCGGATCTGGAAATACGAGCTGATGCCGCTGCTGGAGGAGCACTACCACGGTCAGCTGACCCGGGCGCAGCTGGAGGAGCGGTTCGGGCTGGAGCAGCTGCTGGGACGCCTTGTTACCAGCTAAGCCAACCCACACTCCGGCCCACGGCGGCGCGGTGCACGGCAGCGCCGCGCCGGGCGCGGCCCACGACGGTGCAGCCCAGCGCGGCCGTGCACCGGCAGCGCGCCATCTGGTCCTCGACGAGCTGTCCAAAGGCGCCGTGGAACGCCTGGATGCCGCCAGCGCGGCCTTCGTGAACGCCAGCGGGCTGGCCAAGGCGTCGCCGATGGGCATGGGCTTGTACCGGATCGAGCCCGCGGGCAAGGTGGGGTCGGTCCGCACGGCCACGCTACAGCTGGATGTGCGCCCCAAGGACCGGCTGGGGCTGAGCCGGCTCCTGTTCCTCCTCAGCTATGCCGGTAATCAGGGCTTCCGGGCCGATTCCGTGGCGGCTGCCGAGGACCGCGAACTCTGGAGCGCGCTGGCCGAATCCCTCGCCCAAATGGCGGAGCGTGCGCTTGGACGAGGAGTCTTGCAGGGCTACCTCACCGTTGACGAGTCCCTCCGCACGGTCAAGGGCCGTATCCGGATTTCCGACCAGATCTCGCGGCGCCCCGGCATGCTGGTGCCGCTGGAAGTGTCCTACGACGAGTTCACGGAGGACATCGCCGAAAACCGGATCCTGCGGGCTGCGCTGGAGCGGATGGGACAGGTTCCACGCGTCCGGCCTGAGGTGCTGAGCCGCCTGCGTCAGCTGAAGGGAAAGCTCGACGCCGTCACCCGCCTTCCAGCCGGCGCGCCCCTGCCGCCGTGGACCCCCAGCAGGATGAACGTCCGCTACCAGTCAGTGCTGCGCCTCGCTGAGCTGATCCTGCGGAATGCCTCCGCGGAGGCGGGGGAGGGGAAGCAGCAGACGGCGTCGTTCGTGGTGGACATGGCCCAGGTGTTCGAGGATTTTGTGGGCACGGCGCTCCGCGAGGCGATGGCTGCGTATCCGGGGGAGATGCGGCTGAAGTACAACGCTCTCCTCAGCGAGGCTGTCCACGATTCCGACAGGCTGTCCGTGCGTCCGGATGCGGTGCACCTTTTGGGCGGCCGGCCGGTAGTGGCCTACAACGCGAAGTACAAGGCCGCCGCTGACCTTGGCGCGTCCCTGACCGCCGACCACTACCAAATGCTTGCCCACTGCACCGCCCTGGGTGTGCCCACCGCCTGGCTCGTGTATGCAGGGGCGGGCGAGATGAAACTGCGGCGGATCCTTAACACTGACATCGACATTGTTGAGTTTCCGCTGGATCTGTCGCTGCCGCCGTCGGACATCCTGGCAGCTGTGGCGGACCTGGCGCGGCAGTCCTGGGGCGAAGTGGTCCGGACTGCCCGCGCCGGAGGCTAAACCGGCACCCGGAACGTGAAGGTGGTGCCCTGGCCCAGTTTGCTTTCCACCTGGATGGTTCCGCCGTGGGCCTCCACGATTGCCTTGCTGATGGGCAGGCCCAGGCCCACGCCGGGAATAGATGTCCGGCGGACGTTGCTGGTCCGGAAGAACTTGGCGAACACGTGGGCCTGGTCGTCGGCGCTCATGCCCATGCCGGTATCGCTGACGCGGCAGGCGACGTGGCCGCCGTCGTGCTCCAACGACACCAGGACGTTGCCGCCGTCGGGCGAGTATTTGATCGCGTTGGAGACCAGATTGTCCAGCACCTGGGAGATGCGGGGGCCGTCCACATGGGCCTCCAGCCTTGCTGGTATATCGGCTTTCAGCGCCACGCGGGAGGCGTCAGCCCGGGGCATCGCGGCGGACACGCTGGCCCGCACCAGTTCAGCGACGTCCACGGCGTGGGGGGTCACGATCAGTTGCCCGTTCCTGGTGGCGAGGAGGTCGGACACCAAGGTGAGGAGCCGTTCTGAATTGCGCTTGATGATGTTCAGCGGTTCCAGTTGGTCGTTGCCGGGATCGTCCTCCAGGAGGAGTTCCACGTAGCCCAGAATGGAGGTCAGGGGAGTCCTGAATTCGTGGGAGACACTGGAGACGAAATCATCCTTGGCGGCCAGGGCGTCCACCAGGTCTGTCACATCACTGAACACGATCACCGAGCCGGCGAACGTCCCGTCCGCGTCCTTCATGGCCCGGGCGCTGGTGGTGATGGCCCGCTGCTTCTTGCCTTCGCCCAGCCAGACCAGGTAGTCGGTGAATGTTTCGCCGAGGACGGCCCTCCGCACGGGGCGCTCCGCCACCGGGACTGGGGTGGTACGGTCTGCGGCGAAGACCAGCAGTTGGGACTCGTTCGGATCGTCGATGTCCTTCGGGCGGGCCAGTTCGTGGTTGGCGCGCTGCTTCCGGTTCATCAGGATGTCGTGTCCGCCTGCGTCGACGGCGAGGACGCCCAGATGCACAGTTTCAAGAACGGAGTTGAGCAAGGCTTCCTGCTGCCTTGTGCTGAGCAGGCTGGCTTGGAGCTGCTTGTCCTTCTCTTCCAGAACCCGCTGCTGACGTCTCAGGCTGAGCGTCAGCATGGTGACAGATACTCCGATCCCCAGCATCATGACGGGGACGAGTAGGGATTTGGCCAAGCTGGGGCCCGATACATCCCCGCGAAGCAGCAGCGGAACCCAGATGATGGCCAAGGGCCCGAAGAACGATAACCAAAGGGAGGCCCGCGGATAATAGCCTGAGGCGCACAGCCAGATGACGGGGAAAACCGCCAACAGGCTGATGCCGGTCAGGCCCTCTTGCCCGCCCTCCCTGCCCAGGGCGATGGAGACAAAGTCCAGGAGCGGAATGACCAGGAAGCTGGTGTGGGGCAGGCGGTCCCACGGCACGAAGTAACACAGAGCCATGATGGCCAGCTGGGAAACGAGGAAGGCCACGAAGAGTGGGTTGTCCATCGTCCCCGGGAAAAACGCCCACATCAGCAATGCCGTCAGGATGGTGGTGACGAACAGCGGCGTCTGGCTGAGGACAACCCTGTCCGTCAGCCGGTATTCATGGAAGGGGCGCCGGAAAAACTTGAGGCGACCCGTGGCCCACGTTACGGGTTCACTCATGAACGGCGGCTTGAAGTGGGAGTATAGGGGAATGCATACCAGCAGGATATCGGCAGCGGGCTATACTTCTCACGTTGTCAAGCTGGCGGAGGGGGCTGGTATGAGTGAAGCGCGAGTGGGTCTGGTCATCGAGGATGATCAGGATATCCGCGAGTTGGTACGCACGGTCCTGACTCAGGCGGGGTTTGACGTCACTGTCGCGGGCAGCGGATCCGAAGGGGTTAAGGCTGCGAGAATCTTGAATCCTGACGTTATAACGCTTGATTTGGGGCTGCCGGATATTGACGGGTTTGAGGTCTCCCGCCAGATCCGCGAGTTTTCAGATGCTTACATCGTGATGCTCACGGCACGGGCTGAAGAACTGGATACTTTGATTGGCCTCGAGTCCGGTGCAGACGACTACCTCACCAAGCCTTTCCGCCCCCGCGAACTCCGCGCGCGGATAGCGGCGATGATGCGCCGGCCCCGGTCGGTTCCGGACGCGGGGGAGAGCGCTCCCGTTTCTGATCGCCCGGCGGACGCCGTCAGTGACAGCGGAAACGGTCATTACAGCCACAACGGACTGGAGCTGAGTTACGCCTCACGGTCGGTCAGCGTGGACGGCCAGGAGCTCAACCTGACCCGGACCGAGTTCGAACTCCTGTATGCCCTGCTCGAGGCGGGACGGACTGTCCGGACCAAATCGGATTTGGTGCGTCGGCTCCGGGACGAGGATTACGACGTCGGAAGTTACATCAGCGAGGCGGACGAACGTTCCGTGGAGGTGCACATGGGCAACCTCCGGAAGAAACTCGGTGATTCACCGCAGCAACCGCGCTGGCTGCAGACGGTCCGCGGCGTGGGTTACCGGTTGGCGCCTGGCGGGCGCTGAGCCTGGAGCCTGTGCAGGGTCTGGCGGCTGCACAGGTTGATGGGCCGGAGGTAGTTGACGGCAAGCTGCGGCAGTGCAACGGAAGGTTCCGCACTCGGTGACTCTTCCCGGATTGAACGTTCAAGGTCCATGGCCAGGCCCGCCAGCCGTTCCGCGCCCACCATCTGGCTCGATGTCTTGAGGCTAAGGATCGCGTCCACGGCCCCATCCAGGTCTCCGGTGGTCAAGGCCAGCCGCAGCTTGCCGATCCGGAACGGCAGGCAGTCGATGAAGTTCCCAACGAAGACGCTGCAATAGCCCTCGTCCTCGTCGAGTTCGACCCGCAGCCGGTCAAGTACGGAGGGATCGACCAAGGGGCGCCCTGCGTCATCGGATGGTGCCATTTCCGTCCCTTCCGTTCGCGCCTGCCGCCCCCATAGCGGGATATGACTGGGTTTTGTGTCCACTTTCAGAGTAAATCTGTTACTTGGGGATGCAGTCGTTCGGGAAAAGGACTGCGGGATTCCTGAGGAGACTGCGGGTTTTTCATAGGAGTTCATCTTTGCTGGCGCCGATCAATTCGGGAGGCGGCAAAGGCTCAAGTTTGACTCAAGTTCCGGCTGGCGTTTCTTGCCTGCCGCCGGCTTGCCGGGCTATTTGCTGGCGCCGAGGAACTCCACCAGGTGGGCTTCGAGGGCAGAGCCGTCCTTCAACTCGCACTCCCACACGGTGAGCACCTCCCAGCCGGCGGCCATTAACTGTTGGCGCTGGTCGGCGTCGCGGTCTTTGGTGCGCGTGCGCTTGGCCTCCCAAAAGGCGGCATTCGCCTTGGGCGCGTGCTGGCCTACGCGGCAGTCGTGGAAGTGCCAGAAGCAGCCGTTGATGAAGATGACCTTTCGCCGGCCGGCGAATACCAGGTCCGGGCGGCCGGGCAGGCGGCTTTTGCCGGCCGTGCCGTGCAAGCGGTAGCGGTAGCCTTTGGCATGGAGGAGGCGGCGCACCAGCAGTTCCGGCTTGGTGTTCTTGCCCCTGATGCGGGACATGTTCCAGCTGCGCCGCTCGGGAGTGAGCCTGTCCGCCATGATTCCAGCCTAAGGGCTCCTAGATTTCGTGCTCCGGCTGGTCGCCCAGCTCGAAATGGCGGCCGCTGACGGACGTGGGCACGATCTCCACGTAGAAATCCTTCAGCGTCGGCACCCAAGATTTCAGGCCGAGCTCCTCGACGACGGCGAGCTCGGCTGAGTTGGTCAGGACGCGCGCCGTTCCCCGCAGCACCACGGACCAGGCTTCGTCCGAGAGGATACCGTCCGTTTCAAGCAGCACCCTGGAATTGATGGTGAGCTGCGCCAGCTTGTTGCCCGGTGCGGTGCGGAGGTAGATTTTCCGGTCCGAGGTGAGGTAGTTGACGGGGAATATATCCGGTTCGCCGGCAACGGAAACCACCAGCCGGCCGTGGCCGGTAGCTTCCAGGAGTTTCCAGGACTGCTCGTCGTCGAGCTCCAGAACGGGGTTGCCATCTGCGTGCGTAAACATCATGCAGCTTATTCTTCTACGTTCGGTAGAAGAATTCTAGAGGTTGTGCGTGGGAATCCGGTTCGGAAGGGGCTGGGAGGGCGATTGTCCGTGTGACTTTTTATTGGTCCTTCGCGGTGGTAGAACCGATGGCGGGTGGCTGTGGATAACTTTCATCGCTCAAATGTGTCCTGGGCTACCCTTAAGGTCATTGTTCGGAGCGAGGCGTCTTGAAACTATCGGGGGATTAGCTGCCCATGACATCGCACATCACTTCCACTACTTCGCGGCGTTCGCGCCTGCACCTTGTTGCTGCTGTTGCTGCTTCTGTTTTGCTGTTGACCGGTTGCAACTCGGGTGGCGATCCTGGGGGCACCTCGTCCGCATCTCCGACTTTGACGGCAAGCCCAAGCGCAACGCCAACCCCGACGGCGACTCCTGCTTATGTGCCCGCCTCGGCTAGCGGCCGTGCTCAGAACGTGCCGGTGCCGGTGCTTCCGGAGGTCGCGAAGACGGAGACGAAGGAGGGGCTCGAGGCGTTCGTTTCGTATTGGTACTCGACTTTGAGCTACGCCTACGAGACTGGTGATACCAAGCCGGTGGAAGGCGTTAGCGGACCGAACTGTGTCTTTTGTGCGGGTCTTCGGGACGGGGTCGCTGCGGCCTGGAAAGACGGGCGTTGGGTGTCGGGAGGGATTATCGAGACGCCGAGACTTGAACCACGATTTACTTCGGGCGCACCGTCATATGTGACAGTTCAAGTCCTCCAAAAGCAGACTGAGATTCGCAAAGCTGATGGCAGCCTTTATCAAGAGCCTTCAAAGGCTACCAACGCAGCAAGCCAAGCCACGGCCGCTTTCGATGGTGGCAGGTGGGTACTAACTGACCTCGGACTTATCCGCTAGCTATGAGCCCAAAACTGAGAGTGCTGGTATCTATCGCGCTATCCGCGATAGTCCTGCCGATGACTCCTGCAGCACATGCGAATGATGAACCTCCGCACATCGGGCTTGGATATCAGGAGACGGGTGTTGGTGCGGGGGCCGACAAATATACTGTGGATCCGGGTTCCGGAGAGGTGGTGACGGTGGCACCAGGTCAGGTATCCACAGACCCCAACCAATACAAATACGAACTCCAATGCCACCTCGGTGGTGGAGACTTCGATTCAGTGTGTATACGCGACCAAATTGAATGCCATAACGGGCCGGAAGGCAACGAGGAAGGCATTCCCGTTGTCTGGCTGAGCGCACCCAAAGGCGTGGCAGATCCTGTATGGTCCCACCATTCGGGACCCACTTGTCTCTACGATGCTCGGCCCGAGGACCTCCTGCCGCGAATAGCCGCCCAGATACTGCGGCAGTTCGAGAGCCTGCCTATCAGCGCAGGAACGGTCGTCGCGCAGCCCAGCCCCAACACGCTCCGTGGTGCTGAGACAAACTTCTACGCCGACGCGTCCGAGCAACAGTTTGACGTGACGATGCTGGGGCAGCAGGTGCATGTTGTCGCGACGCCGGTTCAGTACACCTGGAATTACGGCGACGGAACGGTCTTCGGCCCACAACCTTCCATGGGCGGGCCGCTGCCGCAGGATCGCTGGGGTGAGACGACCCGAACGAGTCACGTCTACGCAAACACAGGCGATTTCCAGGTTGTCCTCACAACGTCGTTCCGTGGCACGTATTCCGTGAACAACGGGCCGCAGCTGCCAATACCGGGCCAAGGCCAGTTCAGCGCACCGCCGCAGGCCATCAGCGTCTGGCGGTCCATCACCCGGAACTACGCCGACGACTGCAACCAGAACCCGCAGGGACAAGGTTGCCCCGGCGTGGCATCGCCCCGATAGCCCCGCAGAGAGTGATCCGCGCCTCCATCGGAATACTTGCACGCGCCGCGCAGTTGGGCACAGCAGTACCAATTCACCTCGAAAGGACCTGCGCATGCTGTTTTCCCCCTTGACTCTTGGCGAGCTTGAACTGCCCAACCGCCTGGTAATGGCGCCCCTGACCCGTCTCCGCTCAGGCGAGGACGGTGTTCCGGGTCCCTTGGTTGTGGAGCACTACCGGCAGCGCGCGTCCCTGGGACTCATCGTCAGCGAAGGCATCTACCCGAGCCCCGCTGGACGCTCCTACCCGGGTCAGCCCGGTCTCGTCACTGCGGAGCAGATTGCCGCCTGGAAGAAGGTCACCGACGCGGTGCACGCTGAAGGCGGCCGGATCTTCGCCCAGATCATGCACGGCGGACGGGTTTCCCATGCGGACATCACCGGCGGCCATACCATCGTTGGTCCGAGCGCCGTCGCCATCGAGGGCGAGGTCCGCACCCCGTCCGGCAAGCAGCCGTATCCCGTCCCGCACGCGCTGACTATAGGCGAACTGCCCGTCGTCATGCAGGAAATCGTCACTGGCTCGATCAACGCCATTGAAGCGGGATTCGACGGCGTGGAGCTGCACTCGGCCAACGGCTACCTTCTCCACGAATTCCTTGCCCCGAACTCCAATGTCCGCGACGACAGCTACGGCGGCTCGCCGGAGAACCGGGCCCGCTTTGTGATCGAAACGGTCAACGCCGCGGTGGCCGCGGTGGGTTCGAGCCGCGTGGGCATCCGCATCTCGCCGGAGCACAGCGTCCAGGGCATCGCCGAAACGGATGCGGCCGATGTCCGCGCCACCTACGAGGTGCTGGTGGACAGCATTGCTCCGCTCAACCTCGCCTACGTCAGCATCCTGCACCACGAGCCCACGAGTGAGCTGGTCCAGGATCTCCGGGCGCGCTTCAACGGCACGTTCCTGGTGAACTCCGGCTTCGGCACCATGACCACTCGGGAGGAAGCAACCGCCTTGGTGGCTGACGGCCATGCAGATGCTGTGGTGGTGGGGCGCCCCGCCATTGCCAACCCGGACCTCGCGCGGCGCTGGAAGGAAAGCCTTCCACTGAACGAACCGGACCCGTCCACCTTTTATGCAGACGGCTCCATAGGCTATACGGACTACCCCGCGTATTCGGCTTAGCGGTCACTGCTGGCCTCGGCCAGAGATTAACGACGACGGCGGCACCCGGCTTGGGTGCCGCCGTCGTTGGCTGCTCGGTGTGCTGTCCCGGCAGCGCGCGCCAAATTAGCCATCCGACGGCTGTTTTGGCTCATCTTTCAACGTTGGCCCGCCCAGGTTCACAAGTGCTGAGCGGTAAACACCAGAATACTCCAGTGAATGGATTATTGCTAGGGAAATAGCTAAAGGTATGCTTCCCGGCCCGTTCCTTCGCGCATCACCAGCTTGTCGTCCTCGATGGACACGAGCAGGCTTTTGGGCTTTCCGCTGACTTTGGTAATGGCTTTCAGGCCGCGGTTGGTGACTTCCACTCCCACCTGCGCCCCTTTCGCGGGCAGCTCCACGGACGTTTCGTAGGCTTCTCCCAGCAGCGGGTTGGTGGACACGCCCATATCGCGGCGGACCTCCTTGCCGTTGACCATGACGGTGATGTTGGCCTCGTCGAATCCTTCCTGAAAGACGATGAGCAGTTCACGCATGGTGGCCCTCTTCCTCGAAATGATTGCCTGTGACGGCATATCAACTACAGCACTTCACGGCCCGGAGCGGAATACCCCGGCCGGCTGCCCGGCCGGGCGCCGCTGGAGACCACCAGGCCCGTAGGGCAAAATGTTCAGGTGACCCAACTCCCGCACGTCCCGTCCGCCCCCACGTCTGCCCCAACTTCGGACAGCGCCATCCACGCCCAGATCGCCGCCGAGCTTGGCGTGAAGACCTGGCAGGTCAAGGCTGCAGTGGACCTGCTCGACGGCGGGTCCACCGTCCCGTTCATCGCCCGGTATCGCAAGGAAGCCACAGGGACACTGGATGACACCCAGCTGCGCGAGCTCGACGAGCGCCTGCGCTACCTCCGCGAACTTGAGGACCGCCGTCGTACTATCCTCGAAGCGATTGCCGCGCAGGGGCAGCTGACCCCCGAGCTGCAGGCAGCGATCCTCGCCGCGGATACCAAGTCCCGGCTGGAGGACATTTACCTTCCGTTCAAGTCCAAGCGCCGCACTAAGGCCCAGATCGCCCGGGAAGCCGGGTTGGAGCCGCTCGCCGATGTGCTGCTGAAGCGGCCCGACCTGGACCCGGAACGCGAGGCTGCCAAGTACCTGAACGCCGAACACTCCATTGATGACGCGGCCGCCGCGCTCGCCGGCGCCCGTTCCATCCTGGTCGAGCGGGTTGCGCAGGATCCGGACCTCGCCGCAACCCTGCGCGAGCGGCTGTGGACGCAGGGACGGATGGTGTCGCGGGTCAAGAAGGGCAAGGAGTCCGACGGGCAGAAATTCGCCGATTACTTTGAGTTCGCCCAGGCGCCCACCGGGATGCCCTCGCACCGGGTGCTTGCGCTGTTGCGCGGTGAGAAGGACGGCGTCCTGGAGCTGGATCTCGCCGAGGCGGATCCGAACGACGACGACGCCCTGGCCGCCGCGCGTTCGCGTTACGAATCCGCTGTGGCCAGGTGCCTCGGGGTTGCCGATCGCGGCCGTCCCGCCGATTCGTGGCTGATCCAGACCGCGCAGCTTGCCTGGCGCTCTCGCGTGCTGGCCCGGCTGACCGCCGACCTCCGCGGACGGCTGTTCACAGACGCAGAGGACGAGGCTGTCCGGGTGTTCGCCGCCAACCTTCGCGACGTCCTCCTGGCCGCACCCGCCGGAAACCGCGCCACTCTTGGGCTGGACCCGGGACTGCGGACCGGCGTGAAAGTTGCCGTTGTGGACGGGACTGGCAAGGTGGTTGCCACCGACACCGTGTACCCGCACGCGCCTGCCCGGAAGTGGGACGAGGCCCTCGCCACTTTGGTGCGGCTGGCCCGGAAGCACAACGTGGAGCTGGTGGCCATCGGCAACGGAACCGCATCCCGGGAGACGGACAAGCTTGCCGCGGAACTGATCAAGCTGCTGCCGGCCGCGGAGAAGAAACCGCAGAAACTGGTGGTTTCCGAGGCCGGGGCGTCGGTGTATTCCGCGTCGGCGCTGGCCTCGGCGGAGCTGCCGGGCATGGATGTGTCCCTGCGTGGAGCCGTTTCCATTGCGCGGCGGCTGCAGGACCCGCTGGCGGAATTGGTGAAGATCGATCCCAAGTCCATCGGCGTGGGGCAGTACCAGCACGACGTCACGGCGTCGAAGCTGGACCGCAGCCTGGACGCGGTGGTCGAGGACTGCGTGAACGCAGTGGGCGTTGACGTGAACACTGCGTCGCCCGCGCTGCTGAGCCGGGTGGCCGGCGTCGGGCCTTTACTGAGCGAGAACATTGTGGCGTACCGGAACGAACACGGGCCGTTTGCCAAGCGCAGCGAGCTCAAGAAGGTGCCCCGCCTGGGTGCGAAGGCGTTTGAGCAGTGCGCCGGCTTCCTGCGGATCACCGGCGGAGCAGAGCCGCTGGACGCGTCGAGCGTGCACCCCGAGGCGTACCCGATTGCCCGGAAAATCCTGGTGGCCGCTGGCTCGGCGCCGGCGTCCTCACTTGATCCGCGCGCTTTCGTCGACGGCACCTTTGGTTTGCCCACGGTCCAGGACATCCTGGCGGAACTGGACAAACCAGGACGCGATCCCCGACCCGCTTTTGCCGCGGCAACCTTCTCCGAAGGCATCGAGAAGATCTCCGACCTCAAGCCCGGCATGGTGCTCGAGGGGACCGTCACCAATGTGGCCGCGTTCGGCGCATTTGTGGACGTTGGAGTGCACCAGGACGGACTGGTTCACGTGTCTGCGCTGGCCAACCGCTTTGTCTCCGATCCCCGCGAGGTGGTGAAGTCCGGGCAGGTTGTGCGCGTGAAGGTGCTGGAAGCCGATCCGGAGCGGAAGCGGATTTCGCTCACACTGAGGCTCGACGACGAACCGTCGCCTTCTGGTGGGCGGGCGCAGGGCGGACGTTCGGAAGGGGGCCGGCCTGAAAGCGGTCGGCCAGCTGGGGGACGCCCTGCCGGGGGCCGTCCGGGAGATGCACGCCGAGACTCAGGTGGGCGCGACTCGGGTGGGCAGCGCGGACGCGGGGCCTTGAGCCCCGGCGACAACGCATCGACTTCGAAGCCCGATCCGAAGTCGTCCGGCGGCCGGCCGCAGGCACCGAATCCGGTGCCTGTAAACACCGCCATGGCAGAGGCCCTCCGCAAGGCTGGCCTCGGCAAATAGACACGTGCTGATTGGGACCCACTCGGAGTAGCTCGCTCAGTCAGCGGCCAAGTTGGCCATGGGAGGTCGTCGTCAGGCATCGGCTCGCGCATAGCGAGGTCACGGTCCAGCTCACGGCGTTCGGACAGGACTCGGTCCGGCGATCGCTGGCTCCGGATGTTCGGCCATATTGTTGGCCATATGTTCGGTCATTGCCTGAAAGTGGTCTGGCCAGTGTGGTGGTTCCCAGTCGGGGTGTTCGCTTTGGTAGTGGCGTCCGGTGGGTGATGTCCAGCCGGGTGGTTCGTTCTTGGTTGCGGTGGTAGGTTTCCAGGCCGTGGTGTGGCGGATTCGGTGGTGTTTGTGGCAGGGCTGGCCGAGATTGCTGATCCCGGTGCTGCCTCCTTTGGCCCAGGCGAGGAGATGGTCGGCTTCGTTGTCGAGGGACTGGTTGCTGCAGCCGGGGAACGGGCACTTCCCATCCCGCAGCCTGAGCCATTGGCGTTGGGCTTTCGTCACCCGGTAGCTGGTCCGCCCGATCTCAAGCGGGGCACCGTCGCGTGGGTCGATCAGGACGCGGTGGAAGGACTCTGCGCCGTCGACGACGAGACGGCGGGCCATGGAGGGCGGGATTGGCCCGTACCCGTCGAGCATGCCGGGTTCGTCGGTGAGGCCGAGCAGCGACATTACCGGGACCGTGATCAGCACCTGCGCCCGCGGGGATGGAACACCGCCGCTCACTGCCAGGCCCGTTTCGCCGATGCCGCCCGTTTCGCCGGTACCGCCCGTTTCGCCCTTACCGCCGGACAGTGCCGTCATGCCAGCGGTTTCGGCGCCGGCGAAGCTGTTGCCAAGGAGCCAGGTCGCGGCGATGTCAGCCCGGAGCTGGCTGAGGGTCCGGCCCTCATGAGGTCCCTGGAGCGCCCTGGCGGCGGTGGTGGTGCGGTCCCAGATCCCCGTGGCCTGATCGGCGGGGAGGTACGCGGAGAGCCAGGCCATGCCGTCGCGGTCCGGCGCATACTCCACCCGTCGATCCTGGACACCGCGTGCGTGGCGTTTTTCGATGCTGACGGGGTGGTGGCGTTCCCGCCAGGTCCGGGCCTTGTGCCGGAACCTCCCGGGGATGAGCTCACCGGCCGGGCCACGTGCCGGATTCACCACGTGAGGGTCCAGGAAATGCGCCTCCAACGCCTGCGCCCCGGCGGGGTCCATGTTCACGGTTTCGTCGACCATAATCCGGGCGTGCTGCCAGGAAATCGTCCCGGCCTGCAGCGCGGATAAGGTCAGGGGCAGCCTGGTGGTGAGTTGGTGGGCCTCGGCCAACAGC
>NZ_JBTNDQ010000017.1:0-125426 GCF_054510915.1 Pseudarthrobacter arbutini
GGCTCAAGTTCAACCACCTCGACCATCACGGTCAGCCCGGCACCACCGCCCGTTGCGCCCACATTGGACGCACCCTCCGTCGTCAACATTGCCAACGTCGATGCCGTGCCCGTCTCCGGCACCGCCAGGGCCAGGCCCGCGGGCACCGTGAGTGTCACAGCGTCCGACAGCGCGGGCAATGCCGTGAGCGGAACGGCCACGGCCAGCTCGACCGGAGCCTGGTCCCTTCCGACACTCAACCTGACGAGCCTCAACGACGGCACCGTGACCCTGACCGCAACCGCAACCGATACGGCGGGCAACGTCAGCCCGGCGACGACGGCAACGGTCCCCAAGGACACCGTGCCCCCCGCCGCGCCCACGCTGGACGCACCCTCCGTCGTCAACATTGCCAACGTCGATGCCGTGCCCGTCTCCGGCACCGCCGGGGACGCGGGCACCGTGAGTGTCACAGCGTCCGACAGCGCGGGCCATGCCGTGAGCGGAACGGCCACGGCCAGCTCGACCGGAGCCTGGTCCCTTCCGACACTCAACCTGACGAGCCTCAACGACGGCACCGTGACCCTGACCGCAACCGCAACCGATACGGCGGGCAACGTCAGCCCGGCGACGACGGCAACGGTCCCCAAGGACACCGTGCCCCCCGCCGCGCCCACGCTGGACGCACCCTCCGTCGTCAACGTGGCCAACGTCGATGCAGTGCCCGTCTCCGGCACCGCCATGGCCGCGGACACCGTGAGTGTCACAGCGTCCGACAGCGCGGGCCATACCGTGAGCGGAACGGCCACGGCCAGCTCGACGGGAGCCTGGTCCCTTCCGACACTCAACCTCTCGAGCCTCAACGACGGCACCGTGACCCTGACCGCAACCGCAACCGCAACCGATACGGCGGGCAACGTCAGCCCGGCGACGACGGCAACCGTCCCCAAGGACACCGCGCCCCCCGCCGCGCCGACACTGACGGCGCCCGCCACAGTCACCGCCGCGACCGTCACGTCCGTGACGGTCAGCGGCGGCGCCGAGGCCGGCACGACCGTCACGCTCAACGTCACGGACGCCAATGCCGTTCACACCGTCACAGCGACCGCGACCGCGGACGGAATCGGGTATTGGTCCATAACGCCACTGAACCTGACGAGCCTGAGCGACGGCCAGCTCACATACACCGCAACCGCGACCGATACGGCGGGCAACGTCAGCCCGGCGACGACGGCAACCGTCCCCAAGGACACCGCGCCCCCCGCCGCGCCGACACTGACGGCCCCCGCCACAGTCACCGCCGCGACCGTCACGTCCGTGACGGTCAGCGGCAGCGCCGAGGCCGACGCGACCGTCACGCTCAACATCACGGACCCCGACGCCGTTCAAACCGTCACAGCGACCGCGACCGCGGACGGAACCGGGTACTGGTCCATAACGCCACTGAACCTGACGAGCCTGAGCGACGGCCAGCTCACATACACCGCAACCGCGACCGACACGGCCGGCAACATCAGCGCGTCCGCAGCGCAGACCGGAACGAAGAAGACGACCGCAACGGCACCGCAGTTCACGGGCGTGCCGTCCCAGATCACGGGCGACACGGTGACCGCCGTGCCATTCGCGGGGACCTCCGATCCGGGGGCAGCCGTGGCGCTCACGGCCACCGATTCGGGGAATCAAAGCCTAACGGCCACGGCAACCGCGAACGGCTCGGGAAACTGGTCCGCGACGATGAACCTAAGCACCCTCAACTCGGGCATGGTCACGTTCTCGGCCCAAGCCACCGACACTTACGGCAACATCAGCACGGTGACGACGGCGACCAGCCGCATCGGCCCGAGGGTCGTGTCCGTCACGCTCCAGAACGGCGGAACCGCCGGCAAAGCGGACACCAACGACAAGGTCGTGGTCGCGTTCAACGAGCCGATGAGCCCGAGCTCGTTCTGCAACACCTGGACGAGCACCACGGGGCCGTGGACCCAGAGTAGCAACAGCGTCAGCGTGCTGATCAGCCGCAACACCTCCGCCCCCAACGACACTCTGACCCTCTCGACGGGTTGCACGACCAACAACTTCGGCACCGTCAACCTCGGCGCCCACTACACCACCAGCACCGGCGGAAACCTCACCTTCAAGGGCACCAGCACCCTCCCACGGTCCTCCGTCTCGCTGAGTGCGGACGGCAAGACCCTCACGATCACCCTCGGAGCCCTCAAGAGCGGCACCCGGGCCACCGGCGTCCCCGCCGGCACCCCCACCTACCAGGGGACAACGAGCGGGCAATTGGGCATCGCGACGGACACGAGCGGAGTCCCGCTCGGACGCAATCCCTCCGGCTCCGGGACGGCGTCGCGCTTCTGATCCTCGAATCGCGCGGTTCGATGGTGCGGATGCACATGATGGATACCCGGCAGTACCGGGACGAGCAGCTCGCCGGGGACGGCTGGAAGAAGAACGTGGCGGAACGTCTCGCCGAGGACCGCAACCAGGCGCCCGGAGATCGACGACGTCTCCATGGACGGGTGGGACGGCTACGCCGCGTCCCGCCGCCGCATCAGCCAGGCTGGGTGGACGCGAACGTCCGTAACGCCGTGGTCCTCACCGGCGACGTGCACCGCAACTGGGCCAACGACATCAAGGTGGACTACAAGGACCCCGCCTCCCCCCGTGGTCGGCTCAGAACTGGTGTGCACGTCCATCACTCCCACCGGCAACGGCTCGGGCTCCACCAAGGACCCGACCATGGCCTGGAACCCGCACCTGAAGTTCTACAACGACAACCGCGGCTACGTGAACACCCGCATTACGAAAGAGGCGATGACCGCGGACTTCCGGGTGCTGGACTACGTCACGACGCCGGGGTCCCCCGTCAGCACGAAAGCCTCCTTCGCGATCCAGGGCGGGGTGCCTGGGTCTGGTGGGTGGTTGAGCTGTCGGGTTGGACGAAGTATTCGGCCGAATCGAGGAGTGCCGTCATGGCGTCGTCCCCGCCGAGACCTAGCCATTGAACCTACAACACCAGGTGTGTGAGTCAGCGTCCCAGACCAAGAAAGACGGCCAACGACTGCTCGACTGCGACCATGGTCTTGGCATCCACTCGCCCCATTCGCTGGCCAACGTTGGCGCGACGCACCGTGGTCAGCTTGTCCACCATGATCTGACTTACGCGCTCCAGGCCAGTGAGTTGGCCGGGTTCAACCGTCAGCCTCAGCAGTGGGGCGTCCGTCAGTTGCGATGTTAAGGGCAGGAGGGTGATCGACTTTGACGCCGCAAACAGGTCATCCTGGATGATCAGTGCTGGCCCTGGTTTTTGCGCATATGTTCCGCCTGAGACCGTCCACAGCTCGCCTCGATTCACTCCGGCCAGTCTTCCGAAATTTGCTCAACGAAATCCTGGTCGTCACCGGCGCGGTCTGCGGCGGCAACTGCCATGGCTTGCCGGCGCGCTTCACGCTTGAATTCCTCCGTGCGTGCGTCCGGCACCCACATTTGAATCTGTCGGAAGCCACGCTCGCGCATGGCGAGCCTGTGGCGTGCAACGCGATCCCGTCCGCTCTAATCAAAAGTACAACGGCCCTGACGACAGTCGCGGCTGCGTCCTTGAGCCCGTCGAAACCCGGCGGTTGGGCTGTCAATCCCCTGCCGGAGACAACGGCAGCCTCGAGCTTTAGAATGACTATTCACAAGTAGGCGCGCGCATCAAGCTCCTGCTCCGTGATTGATCATGAATGGGATGGCTACTCATGAGCAACAGCGCATCTGAGTCCGGTCGCGACCCACGACCTGTCCCGCCGCGGATGCCTGCCAACCCGCCCAGGATCGGAGCAGCGGAGGGATCTCCAACGCCCGCAAATGAACCCCTGGCCAGCCCCTCCGTTCAGTTGGCCGGCAGGGACGACGCGGTTGCGGTACCGCTCGACAACTATGGCGAGTTCATCGGCCGGTTGAAATCAGCGGCCGCCAAGCTCACTCCCCGTCGGGATGCCCTGAGCGCGGCCCTGGACGCCGCCGGACTCCTCTTAGACCAGAACAACGCAGGCGTCGAGTTTTGGGGTCAGCGACGCACTCGAGTCCGTCAGCTCCTCAACCTCCAAGCCGCAAAGCAGCAGGCCCGGACCTACCGGAGCCTCAGCGAACTCCATGAGGTTGCCCTGAAGATGGAGCAGATGTTCAGCAATCGCGCGCAGCGGCTCCAGCAGGTGTGCAGCGGGATCCGGGCGCGCCGGGACCACATCAACGCGGCGCTTGTTGAACTGGACAAGAGCACGGTCAAATTAGCGTCATCGAGAAGGATCGCCCAGGAGCGGGAGAATCTCAGCAAAATCGCCGCGGACCTGTCGGTCTCCGCCGACAATCTCAGCTTCGGCGTCCCCGACCCCGGCCTTCGTGACAGCCTCCGTGAGGCCCGGGAGGCCATTATTCTTGCCGAGGCCCTGCTGGAGGTGAAAGGGAACTGATCATGAAGAACCCACAAACTAAGCACCGGGTCGTCTGCAGTTTCACTGACAAGGAGTGGACTGGGAGGCCAGACGATGGAGCGGGTGCTTTATTCGGCAAGTTATCGGTTGTGGGACTCGCCCTGTGCTTCCTCCTGATGCTCCTGATTCCTGGCCTGAGGGACGTGTCCGCCGTGGTGTTGTTCGTGGCTATGTTTGCAACCACTTTCACGGCACTGAGCATCCTCGCAAGGAGTTCTCGAGAGCGGGCATTTCTCCAGGGGGTGACCGCGTCTGTGAACGAAGTACTCCACGAACTCTCCGTCGACAGCGCTGCCCAACTCGGGGCTGACGATTTGCGCTTGCTGCTCGTCACTGGCAAAACCAGGCCGCTGTCTGTGAACGGGGTAGCTGGTCTGGAGCTCAAAGTCATTCGGAATACTTCACCGAAGCCCTCGAAGCATGCAAAACCCATCATGAAACCGATCACCACCACATACGTCGTTCTGGCAGCCACGCCGCCCGATTACGGAGTGGAAAGCTTCGACCGTCTGCTCGAGGCAGTCACCGCAGACCCTGGCGCTTCCCCTCGGAGCTGAGCCTCACCCAACCCTGCATCACGTCATATGAGCATTACTGGCCTCGACAGGCGAACGCCTTTGACATGATCCATGATGCGGCCGGCCCGGGTGAGCCGGCCCTAGCGCTTCCGCAAGACGCGGTACGCGACCCCCGAACAATGACTACCGGACGGCCTTGTCAGCGTTCACGCGGCCATATTTCCAGTACGTTCCGGTGCCAGAAATAGCATCCGCCGTCAATTCGACCTTGTCCCGGACCACCGCACTGGTAGCGCCAGTGTTCCTGCTCCACACAAGGGCGGCAGTGGCAGCGACGATCCGTGAGGACATCGAGGTGCCGTTGCCGACGTCGTAACCCCGTGACCGGTTGTACTGGCCCTCAAGGACGAACTTGTGGTTGGGGAACGTCGAGTAGACGTTGACTCCGGGTGCTGCGATGTCCACCCAGCTGGTGCCGTAGGTGGAGAACGATGCTTTGGCGTCAAAGTTGTCGGTAGCGGCCACGGCGATGACGTTGGGGTATGCGCACGGGTAGATCTTGGTCTGGTTACCGCCGTTGCCTGCCGGCCACGTGGGTGCCGTGGCCGTAGTTGTCGTCCCCGGTTTCCCCGTTGGTGAAGTTGGCCCGCGCAACAACTTTCGTGTTGATGTCGGGGTTGTCGTTTGCCACGCCTGAGTCGAGCACGGCAACTTTGATGCCAGTCCCCGGCGTGGTGCTCCACGCTTCCACGGCGTCCACATCGGCGTCCGGCTTCCACGCGGCGATGGTCAGCGTGCCGGCGGTGTTCGTGAAGGACTGGCCAACATTGTGCAGTGCGTACTGGCGCTGGAAATACTGGTCATCCGTAGCAGGAGTAACCACCTCGTCCGGCTCGGCGTACTCAACGGCGGGGTTCCGGCTGAGCGCCTCGATGAGCTTCAGTTCCTTGCCCTCGGGAACCCTGATCAGGTGGGCGCCGGTGCTGCCGATTCCGGGGCCCTCAGTGAGACCGTGCCCGCGCAGCACACCCTCGGCCGCACCGGTGTCGCGGAACTTGACCAGGATCTGCCCCGTAATCTGGGACGGCTCCGCTGCGGCGGCGCCCGGGGCCGCCAGGGTGGTATTTTCTTCTATCGTCAGGCGGAACCTGAGCTGTGGTTGTGTCCGAAGGGGGCCACCGTCCCGGCGCACATCGGCCGGGCTGACGCCATGCACCGCCCGGAAGGCCCGGTTGAATGCTTCGGTGGAGCCATAGCCGAAGCGCACTGCAGTCCCCAAAAGGTCGCGGCCACCTATGACATCGGCCGCGGCGACGGTCATGCGGCGCCGCCGGATGTACTCGGACAACGGCATGCCAGCCAGTGACGAGAACATCCGGCGGACGTGATACTCCGTCGTGCCGAGGCCGCTTGTCAGGCCAGCGACATCGATCTCCTCAGTGAGGTGCTCCTCGACGTAACCGAGGACTTGGTTCAGAACTGCGATCACGGTTTCCCCTTCCGCATCAAGCCTCGCTCTTCGGCTCAACCTCTCACCCAACTATTGCGGTTCGATCCGATCGCGCTCCGCTTCGCCGCGGAGAACAGCCACGACAACCGTCACGACGGCGCCTCCCAGGAGAGTGGATTGCCAAACCGCCATCGTTAGATGGGCCGGTGAACTCATGACGCTGAGTGTTCAGCATGGATCAGGTGTCAGTCGCGCGGCGGCTATGTACTTCCTAGGTCCCGCGAACGTCCAGATCATGGACCGGAGGGGCAGGAATTGTCACTGCTACACTCTGCTCATGATCGGGCTTCCCTTCGCGGGAGACGGGCTGGTGCACGCCGGCCTGTTAGGGCTGGGAATCCTCGCAGCCTTGCTGTTCTACGCCTATGAAAAGCGCCGGCGCGGCCTGTCCGACCCACGGTTGTGGCCCATTGCCGGTTTCGCTGTCGCCTTCGGGGCGATCGGTTCAAGGGTCCTCACGTGGGATGTTTCCCGGCAGGTCTCCTTGGCGGACTGGTGGGGCAACGGCGACCGCAGCATCCTCGCGGGCCTTGTGGGCGCGTGGTTCGGCGTTCATTTGGGTAAACGGCTGACAGGTTACCGCGAGTCCACCGGGGATTTGCTTGCGCCCGCGGTCGCCTTGGCGCTGGTCATCGGGCGGGTGGGCTGTCTTCTCACGGAACTGCCCGGCACCCCGACTGGCGGTGCGTGGGGGATATCGCTCACGCACGGGCAGGCTGCGATGTTGGGCGGACTTCCCGGTGTAGGGCTCCATCCGTCCTTTGCCTATGAAATCGTGTTCCATGTTGCAGCATTCGCGCTCATGTGGCGTTATCGGGACCGCCTGCCTGGTCCTGGCGACCTCTTCATCTGCTACGTGACTTCCTACGCCTTGTTCCGGTTCGGAGTCGAGTTCGTCCGCGGCAACGAGGTGCTCTGGCTGGGGATGAGCCGGCCCCAATGGTTCCTCCTCATGATTCTCCCCCTGCTGTCCTGGCGGATGCTGCGGGTTTTCGGGAAACCACTCCGCCCGAAGTTGGAAAGAGTGGCATGAGCAAGGACACCCCACTGCCCCAAAAAGAAGAGGAGGAGCCCCCTGAACCAGCGCTCGGCCCCATGGGGTTCGGAATCCTGTTGGGGACTACTGCCCTTTATGCCCTCTATCTCGGGGTACCGATAGTTTTCGGTGGACCGTACAACATGCGTTTACTGACCGGGCCGTCCGCCTTCGTTCCCATCGCCGGCTATCTGGCGATAGCGATTATATTGGCGGTCTGGCCGCCCACATCCCGGTGGGGTGCGGGGCTGCTGATTGGTCTGGGGATCTTCACCCTGCTCGGCGGCGGGGTCTGCGTCGGAGCCCTCGCACAGATGGGAGGCTGAGATGAACCCGTCGCCGTTCTCTTCCCGGCAGGCGCTGCCCGGCCCCGGCCAGCCGCTGCGCGGGGACCGGATCCACCAGTACGTCACAGCGTTCTGTCCCCGCTGCCACGAGACGAACCCGCCGCTCGCGCAGGTGCGGCGCCTCTCCGGCGTACTGCTGGTCCGTGATGACCGCGTCTGGCTTGAACGCGGCTGCCCCGACCACGGCCTCGTCAGCACGTTATACGACGAGTCACCGGAAATTCTGCGTTACCTGGAGAAGTGGCAGGCGCCGACCAAGCAACACATCCCGGATCAGGCCGGCAACTACCGCCAGATACCGGAGGCCTACGCCTACGGGCTGCCCGCCATGCAGACCCAGCACACGTGCATCCTCCTGCAGGACATCATCGAGCACTGCAACCTGCGCTGCCCCACCTGCTTCACCGCCTCCGGCCCCCAGCTGCAGGGAGTGGCGCCGCTCAGCGAGGTACTCGAGAATATCGACACCCGGCTTGCCCGCGAAAACGGACGGCTGGACGTACTGATGCTCTCCGGCGGCGAGCCGACACTTTATCCCCAGCTCGCCGAACTCCTGGATGAACTCGTTGCTCGGCCGATCGTCCGGATCATGGTGAACAGCAACGGCATGCTCATGGCCACCGACGACGAACTGCTCGCACTGCTCGCCAGTCACCGGGACCGCGTAGAGGTGTACCTCCAATACGACGGCCCGTCCAAAGAAGCATCCATCCACCACCGAGGCGGAGACCTGACCCGGTTCAAAGACATGGCCATCGCGCGCCTGTCCGAGGCAGGTGTTTTCACCACCCTGACGATGACAGCGACACTCGGCGTCAACGACGGTGAGGTAGGCGCCGTCGTCATGAGGGCTTTGGAAACCCCGTTCGTGGGTGGGGTTGCGCTTCAGCCGGTGTTCGGTTCCGGACGCGGCCACGGCATCGACCCCACGGACAGGCTCACCCACACAGGCGTGCTGGAACGGCTCGCCGAGCAAACCGGAGGGGTGGTCTCATGGCACGACCTGACAGCACTCCCGTGCTCACATCCGCACTGCGCGTCCGTGGGCTACATGCTGAAGGACGACTCAGGGGTCTGGCGTTCGCTGACAGCCCTCATCGGGCACGATCAGCTGCTCGCCTGGCTGGAACTCAATCCTGACAGCATCGCCAACCGCATCGCCGACAGCGCCATCCCGCTCGAGCTGCGAAGCCTCATGAAGTCATCCCTGCTGGACCTGCTGAGCGAGCAGTCATCGCTGTCCCACCCGCGGACAATGGACCTTTGGAAGAACATCTGCACCCAGTGCGACCTCGGCATCGGCACGCTCACCACGCTGGCTGCCGGCAAGCTTCCAGGGCAGCAACAGCGGCTGCGCAGGCTGCTCGCCGAACGGATCACGCGCATCATGGTCAAACCCTTCATGGACATCTCCACCATGATCGAGGAACGGCTCACACAATGCTGCGTCCACGTGGGCACAAAGAGCGACGCCGGCGATCACCAGTGCGCTCCGTTCTGTGCTGTCCAGGCGTGGCCAGCCCTGGCCAGGCAACGAATAAGCACAGCAACAGGCCGGGAGCTTCTCCCAGTCCGCCAGGTCTGAGTCAGCGATAGGGAGGAATGATGAGTTCCGCTTCTGACGCCCGTCGCATCGCAGCCGGGCCATTGCCGTCGCAGCTGGTGCACTCCAAGCACGCAGGCCGGCACGGACACAGTCCTGACCCTGAAACGGATCCGCAGTCCCCTCCGGCCTTCGATCCGCTGCGGCTCTGCATCTTCGCGACCGTTGCCCTGCTCGGCTGGGCAGCCGGTCCGGTGGCACTGGCCGTGTTCGCTGCAGTCGGATTCGCAGGCTATTGGAAAGCGCGACGGAGGGGCCTGACGAAGTCGAAGTGCTACCTCCGCGATACGAGGCTGGTCTTGGCGTACCTGGGCATCCTGTTAGCGGCTGGGTTGTGGGGGATGTACTCGCTGGCAGCCCAACTGTTCGGCTTCTAAACCAGCAGCAGTGTGTTCGCCTCCCGGGCGGCACCCGACAGTGTCTCAGTTTTGTTTTATGGTTTCGAGGGCGACGCGGCCGCGGGCGACTTTTTGAGGATTGAGTCTGCGATCGCAGTCCAGAGCCTGGATGGAGGACTTCGCGTCCATGCACAGCACGATCGCGTTCTCCGGAGGGCCTCTGCGATCGGCTCCCGTGGACACCTCGTCAGGCGGAACCTACAATGAGCCATGCCCATGACCGGCCGAGCTGTCTCTGTTGTGGTACTACTCGCCGTCGAGGCAGTACTGGCACTGCTGGCTGTGCTGGTCCACAGCGGTTTCATGGCGGTGTACGGCCGTGTTGCCGATACCGCGTTCGAAGGACTCACCTGGGGGTTGACGGCAGGTCCTTCCGGAATGGCGCTCGGTCTGGTCGCGGTGGTTGCCGTGGTCGGTTTGGTCCTCTCGCCACGACTGTGGATGCGACTGACGGCCGTGGCCATCCCAGTCCTGATGCTGCTCGTGATGCTCGCTGTCACCCCCTTGGCCCTTGGGCAGAAGATCGGCAAGTACGACTCCTCTCCTCAGTGCGTGATCGAGGGTACGGATGAGCCCATGGCCAGTGCAGACCGCGAGTCCCAGCGGGCGTTCGATTCCATCGAACACATTGGCCTTTACAGCGGTGGCGGCATAAGTGGTGTGGGCGGCTGTGCCCGCTGGTTTGTGCTCTCGGGAGACGTCGATGTGTTGCAGCACTATCGTGCAGCGCTGCCAGCGGCGGGCTGGGAAGTGGTCGAGGATGACGGGCGCCACCTGCGGGCCCAGCGTGACGGCCTGGCGTTCCAGGTGATGCCCTGCCCTGGCGGCGGTGCCGTCTGGGCCGGAAACGAGGGCGACCCCGCATATGGACAAGGAACGGCTGTACAGTCGGGTACTGACATTTGTGCACACCACTTCTGAAAACGAACAGGGTGGCGCGAAGGCCGAAGGGTGCGACCGGCTACCGCCCCATCCGACCTGCCAGCCCAAGCAGTGCCATGGCAACGGACAGCGCAAGCCCTGAAGATATCAGCGGGGTGGTCTCCCGGTCCGGGTGCCGGAACGACTCCCGCGTGATCCGCTCCCACGAGATGCCCAGGATGTAGAGGGCGCCCAGCAAGCCGACCGCCCGCCTGACCCACGGCCGCGGCCTGGCGATCAGCAGGGCGGTCCCTGCAGCATGGACCGCCAGCGTGTGCCACGGCGCTGACAGCCCGCTGCCCATGCCCCACATGTCGCGCGCCACGTCTTCGGGCTTGCCCCGGCCAATGGGCGCGTCGTAAGGGATCCCGTCCCGGATGGCTTTCCGCGCTCCGATGAGCTGGAGGATAAGCTCCATCAGCGAGACTGAGGCCAGGACTTTCATGATCGATCCTTCCAGGGACACGGCCGGGACGAAGAGCGTACCGCCGCCGGCAGGAACCGGGCAATGGTTTCCCGCTGACGACGTCGGTACGCACCCAGGTGCGCGCCGCCGTCGTCCTCTCCGTTCCAGTCAGAACACCGACGCCGTACTCATCCGTGGTGTCCGGACCAGAACGCCAGCGGACGACGGCGGGCGCGTGCCCCCCGTCGTCCGCCCACTTTCCCGAAGGGTTGTTGCGCCCATGGCCAGACGGGGGTTCAGGAGTGACAGCATTCGTCGTGCCCCTCCGGTCGCCGAGGCCCCCGCGCCGGTAGCTGGCAGCCTCCCCAAATACGATGCCCTCCGTGCAGAACTCATTGCAGCACTGGAAGCGAAGATGCCGGACATCAGCTGGACCGTGGACAGGCCAGCCACCCTGGCCACGCTCCAGAACGGCAGATGCATGCACTACCTGCAGACCATGCAGAGCAGCGCCGACGTGGTGGAGCCATCCAACCGAGAAGTCCCTGCTGCTGGCGGACAGCAGCAAGTTCGAGCACCACGCGAAATACCGCGTCCTCGCCCTGGAGGAGCTTGACGTCATCATCAGCGACGCCCGCCTCGACGAGACCGCTGCCCGGAAGATTCGGGGGCTGGGCATTGAGGTTGTGCGGGCGATTCTGAAGCCTGACTGACTCCAAAGTTAAAGGTTCAACCTTATATGGCTATTGATCCCAAAACACTAGATACCAATCATGCTTGTCATATTGAGGTTGCGTCTTGTCGTAACACATAAAAAGCTTTTGCGTCTGTCATATTTGAGCCATGACTACACCAGAGTTCCCTGGGGCGGGCTCACAGCAGACTTCGCCCATCCACCCACCTGTCGCGCAGTCGGCTTACGAGGCGTCAACGCAGACCCTCCCGCCGCAGCCGACGAAGGCAAAGAAGCCTTTGAACGTCGTCGGCCTCATCGCCCTCATCACAGCAGTGCTCGGCTTCATCTTCGCTTGTATGCCCGGCGCCCTCATCGTTGGCTGGATACTGCTGCCGATCGCATTCGTTCTGGCTCTCGTCTCCCTGTTCCAAAGGGACAAGCCCAAGGGGATGGGCATCACTGCCTTGATCCTGTCTATCGTTGGAACAATTGTCGGGGTCGTCGTGTTCTTTGCCGTCGTCGGGTCGTCCATCGACAACGCTCTCGGCAGCGGCGACACCAAAGTCGTAGCACCGTCCGGCGATGCAGGTGCCACTAACGGTGCGGCAGCGGAAGCTCCCGCTGCCAAGACCGGGACCCGCGAGACCCCACACCCGCTCGGCTCGGTCATTGAATCTAAGGACTGGCGCGTTGTGGTCAACTCGGTCTCCCTCGCCGCCACGGACGCTGTTATCGCTGCCAACCAATTCAATGAACCGCCTACCGCGGGTTCGGAGTACATCCTCGTGAACTACTCCACTACCTACATCGGCGATGACCCTAACGGGCAGATGCCTGCCTTCGTGTCACTCGAATACGTGACAGCAGACGGCAGGACCGTGAACAGTTTCGCCAAGTCCGTCATTGAACCGGAGCCCATCGACACCACAAGCACGCTCTACAAGAACGCCACAGCAACAGGCAATGAGGCTTTCGAAGTGCCGTCGGCGACGGCTGGCCAAGGCGTTCTCGCCGTCAGGCCGGGCATGCTCGGTGACAAGGTATTCGTAGCAGTCAAATAACACTCAGGGAAAGTCCGCGAAGCCCCCGGCAGATATGCCGGGGGCTTCGCTGTGCCGTGCGCCGGAGCCGTGGCGGTGCAACTCCTCCGCATTACCTCAACCACACAGCACCCCTACGGATGCACCAGCACCTTCACCGCCGTCTCCTTGTGGTTGATCAGAGTGTCGAAGCCCTGCTCAACCAGGTTCTCCAGCGCGATCCTGCCGGTGATGAACGGCTTGCGGTCCACCTTGCCCTCCTGCACCAGTTTGATGGCCGCAGCATGGTCCCGGACGTAGGCGATGGTGCCGCGCAGGTCGATCTCCTTCAGCACCAGCTTCTGCATGTCCACCGTGGCCGGCGCGCCCCAGATGGACACATTGACCACCACGCCCGCCGGCCGGACGGCGTCGAGCATGGTGTCCAGCACTGCGTTCACGCCCGCGCATTCGAAGGCGACGTCCGCCCCGGTACCGCCGGTGAGTTCCAGTACCCGCGCCGGGACATCCTCCATGCTGGGGTCCAGCACATGGTCCGCCACGCCGCTGGAAACCGCCTTCTCCTTACGGGCCAGCGTCAGCTCGCTGACGATCGTGGTCACCCCCATGCCTTTGAGGACGGCCGCGGTGAGCAGCCCGATCGGACCCGAGCCGCCCACCAAGGCCACGTCGCCCGCCTTCACGCCGCTGCGCGCCACCGCATGGTGCGTCACGGACAGCGGCTCGATCAGGGCCGCCTCATCCAGCGGGATGTCCCCGATGGGATGTACCCACCGGGCGTCCACCACGATCTTCTCGCTCAGGCCTCCCCCGCCGCCGGAGAGCCCGATGAACCCCATCTTGCGGCACAGGTGGTAGTTGCCCGCCTGGCAGGAATCGCATTCGTCGCAGACAAAGTAGGGTTCGACGACGACGTTGTCGCCCTTCGCGAGGCCCGTCACCCCTTCGCCGACTTCAGACACTGTCCCGGAGAACTCGTGCCCCAGAGTCACCGGAGCCTCCTCCCCCGAGAGCGGGTGGGCGTGACCCGGCGCGGGGACAAAGATGGGCCCTTCGAGGTACTCGTGCAGGTCGGTTCCGCAGATGCCGCACCAGGCGACGTCGATCTTGACGGCCCCGGCGCGGAGCTCCGGCTCCGGCACATCCTCGATCCGGATGTCCTTCCTGCCGTGAAAACGTGCTGCTTTCATGATGGTCCTCCCAATTGAAGCGGATAAGAATCAGCGTGTGTGATGGGTGGGCTGCAGTTCGTAAACCGGCGTCTCCAGTCCTTGCATCCGGGCCTTGAGCTGCAGGGCCAAGTAGGAGGAGTAGTGCCGGCTCTGGTGCAGGTTGCCGCCGTGGATCCAGAGGTTGGGCACGTTGGTGGGCTTCCACATGTTGCGCAGCTCCCCTTCCCAGGGGCCCGGGTCCTTCGGGGTGTCCGAGCCGTACCCCCAACATTTTCCTACTTTGTCAGCGATTTCGGGAGAGACCAGGTCCGCCAGCCAGCCGTTCATGGAGCCGTAGCCGGTGGCGTAGACAATCAGGTCGGCCTCCAGCTCGGTGCCATCACCAAGGACCACGGCGTTGCCAGTGATCTTCGAAACATCCCCCGAGCGAAGCTGCACCCGGCCGTCGATGATCAGCTGGGAGGCGCCGACGTCGATGTAGTAGCCGGAGCCGCGCCGCAGGTACTTCACGAACAGCCCGGACCCGTCCACGCCGAAGTCCAGGTCGAACCCGGTGGCCTCCAGCTGGGAGTAGAAATCAGCATCCCGGGCAGCCATCTCCTGATACACGGGAACCTGCGCCTCGGGCAGGATCCGCAGCGGCAGCGACGCGAACAGCAGGTCGGCCTTCTCCGTGGTCACCCCGTTCGCCAAAGCCTTCTCGGAGTACAAATCCCCCAGCGCCAAATCCATCAGCGACTCGCTCCGGGCGATGTGGGTGGAGGACCGCTGCACCATGGTGACGTGGGCGCCGTGCTCTCACAAGTCCGCACAGATATCGTGCGCGGAGTTGTTGGAGCCGATCACCACGGCCTTCTTACCGCTCCAGTCTCCGCCGCCCGGGTGCTGCGAGGAATGGCGCTGCTCCCCCAGGAAGGACCCCGCGCCGTCGAACGCTGGAATGTTCGGGTAGCCGGAGACACCCAGCGCGAACACGAGCTGCTTGGGCCGCAGGTCACCGGCGACCCGTCGCGGACTACGCTGACCACCCATTCCTGGGTGCCGTCGTCGTACTCGGCGCCCACGCACTCGGTGCCGCCCTAGTAGTTCAGCTCCATGATCCGGGTGTAGTGCTCCAGCCAGTCGCCGATCTTGTCCTTGGCGGCGAAGACGGGCCAGTCGTCCGGGAACTTCAGGTAAGGCATGTGGTCGTACCAGACGGGGTCGTGCAGGTGCAGGGACTTGTAGCGGTTCCGCCAGGAGTCGCCCGGCTTCTGGTTCTTCTCGATGACGAGGGTGGGGACGCCCAGGCGCCGCAGCCGTGCCGCGAGGCCGATGCCGCCCTGCCCGCCGCCGATGATGACCGTGTAGGGCTGCTCCTCGTAGCCGAGCCGGGCCTCGCGCTCCTCCTTCTGTTCCAGCCAGGAGCGCCGGCCCTTGATGATTTCGTGCGCCACGCTCTTCTCGCGGCGCGGGCCTTTCTTCTCCTCGAAGCCCTTCAGCTCCTGCATGGTGGTGAGCAGCGTCCAGCATTTGCCGTTCCGCAGCCGGAGGTGGCCGTAGCCGCGGGCGGCGCCGGTTTCGAAGGTGATCCAGGCTTCTGTGGTGCCGGCATCGCCCGTTGCGTCCTCGGCCAACGTCCAGTTGGCGGGCTGCACGTGGTCCAGCGTGGCCTCGAGCATCTGCCGGATGTCCGCCTTGCCTTCCAGCGTTTTCAGGTTCCAGGTGAACGCCACGAAGTCGCGCCAGTAGCTGTCGTCCTCGAAAAGCTCCAGCGCGGCGTCCACGTCGCGCCGCTGCAGGGCGGTATCCACTTCCGTCAGCCAGGCCTGCGCGGCTGCGGTGGGTGTTTCGGTCATGTCCACTCCTTTGTGTCTGATGGTCCGTGTGTCTGTTGGTCCCGGCGGCTCCGTCCGCGGGAATCCCCTGCGATATGCTGGGACGGGCGTGAGCTGCATCACTATTGGAACGCAGTGGGGGTTTCAACCGCGTTACACGGGCACTGCCGGCAAGGACGCCGCCGGTGAGGAGGACGCTGTTTTGGACTACGGCCTGAGGTTTTCGAACCCGGCGAAGTACTCGCGCGCCCTGCGCCGCGCCCACGAACTGGTCATCTCCGGCGTCCCGCGCCCGGAGATCCCTAGCAACCTGGCGGATTCGTGGCGCCGTTCCATGGCCCTGGGCATCAGCCCGGACCAGCACAGCCCGCGGCACCTGCACGACGTTTCCGACGTCCTGGAGCTCCGGCGGGAGCACCGGCTGCAGTAGGTCATGCCGGCGCTTCATGACCAACTGGCCGACGATTCCACTTCCGGCCGGCACCTGCTGGTGCCCACCGACGCCCGCGGCGAGATCCTGTGGCGGGTGGGCAGCCCGGAGGTACTCCGGCGGGCGGACCGGCTGGAGTTCTCCGAAGGGGCAGACTGGTCCGAGGCCGGGATCGGCATCAACGCCATCGGCGAAGCACTGGTCACCGGCCGGCCGGTGCAGCTGTTCTCCGCCGAGCACCTGGTCCGCACCCACCATGAGTGGGCCTGCACGGCGGCGCCCATCACGGACCCGGCCACGGGCCGGCTGCTGGGCGTGCTCGACGTCTCCGTACCGCTGGACACCCTCAGCGCGGACACCCTGCGCATGGTGGGCTGCGCGGTCAGGGTGGCGGAGGCTCTTTTGGGAACGCCCGACGGCGGGAGGCCAGCGGGTGCCCCAACGCCCGCCCGGCGGCAGGTGCAGCGCACCATTGAACGGCCGACGGCGGGGGTTGAGTCGCTCGAACTGCTCGGCGACCAGCCTGCCGCCGTCTTCCGGGACGGCACCCGGGTGCCGCTGACGCTGCGCCGCGCGGAGATCCTGGCACTGCTGGATTCACGCGTTCAGGGCTGGAGTGCCGAGGAGCTGGCCTATGAGCTGTATGGCGATGCGGGCACGCCGCAGGCCATCCGCACCGAGATGTTCCGGGTCCGCTCCATGCTGGGCGATGCCGTGGAGTCTAACCCCTACCGCTTTGCTGCAGGCCTGGCCGGACGTTCGGATTCGGGGCGGGTGCTGCTGCTGCTGCGCGAGGGGCGGGTGGCCGACGCGCTGGCCGCCTACCTCGCTCCCCTGCTCAGCCCCTCCGGGACTCTGGCGGTCCAGCTGCTCCGGGACCAACTTGGACTTCGCCGTCGGATCGGCCGTGCGAGCCAGCGCCAATGCTGGGCTTCTGGTCCGATGGCTCTCCACCAACACGGGCTCCGCGGATACTGAAGCAGTTGAGGAACTGGGACGGCTAGTGGGACGCAGGGATGCGCAGTATTTGGCGTTCCGGGCGGGCCTGAGCGACACGGGAAGGGACCTGTTGGGTTAGCCCGGCGTCGGATCAGGGGTCAAGCCGCTTGCGCAGGAGGCAGAACTCGTTGCCTTCAGGGTCAGCCAGGACGTGCCACTGCGTGCTGCCTGTTGCCCGAGGTCGGCCGGGCGGGCGCCAAGGGGAAGCAAGCGTTCCAGCTCCGCGTCCTGGTCCCGGTCGACATATCCGAGGACCCCGCTCCAGAACCCTGCGAGGAGTTCCGGATCGGAGCAGTTGAGGACCAGGTCGCTGATACGAGAGACCATGAACGCCAGTGTACGGCGAGGCCTACTCGGCGATGTCCTCTGCCCAGAGGTCCGGGTTGTCGAACTGAAATGTGCGCATCATGTCGACGGAACGCTGATCATCCAGGACCACCACCTCAACTCCGCGTGTCCGCAGGAGCTCCAGCTCTCCGTCGAAGGTGCGTGCTTCACCCACCACCACGCGGGGAATTTTGAACTGGACGATGGTTCCCGCGCACATGGCGCACGGGGCGAGGGTGGTGTAGAGCGTGGTGTCCTGGTAACTCTTCTGCCGGCCGGCGGCGCGGAGCGCCGACATTTCTCCGTGGGCAATCGGATCGGCGTTTTGGACCCGTTCGTTGTGCCCGCTGGCAATGACCACGCCGTCCCGGGCGAGCGCAGCCCCGATGGGGATGCCGCCCTCTGCCAGGCTCTTCTGGGCGGCGGTGCGGTCCAGTTCCGGCGCGGCGGATGCGTGCTGCTCGTGGGTCATGGCGCCATTGTCCCACGTACTGCTTCCAGGACCTTGTCGATCCGCCGCACTGAAGGATGGAGGGTCAACGGCGGTACTTGCCTCCCGGCGATGTCTACCGCAATTGGGCCAGCGTCAAAGGTAAGTGCGACAGTTCACAGCCCTTTACTGATGAGACCACGCATAAGGGCTGCTCCCACCTCGATTCGATCCTCTGTGTCAACTTGGCGGTCACCAACTGCAGTCTGGGCGACGGGAAGGATGCCATTGTCACTAATGCCGAACTCCAAGAGTGCTTCTTTGTAAACGGGCCCGTATTCGCCCTCCGCTGGCTCCGAGAGCCGGTATCCATCGGCGAAGCACTGAATTCCCGTGCCGCTTGCTGTGAGCGTCAAGAACCGTGGGTTCCATTCGTAGCCGATGAACCATGGATTCTCGACTTCTGTTGGCTCACCAAGGTGGCGCCAAATTGTGAGCAGGTAGGGATCGCGGTAGCGACTGTTCATCTGAGTCATTCTGCCTCGGAGATTGCAGAGAGAGTACCCAAGTTCCCCACCTTCAGCGAAATAGATCCCTGAACCTCCTGACCGCATGTCTGGATATTTCACCATGTAGTAACGCCAGTCAAATTCCATTGTCGCTTCACGCTGGACTAACCAGTCTCTCTGCATTTCTTTCAAAGTCTCGGCGAGGGGTGACGGACGGTAAGTGATGTTGTCAAGAAAATCAGCAAGCACTCGACTCGTTGGCGCAAGTCCTTTTCGTGTCGCCCCGGTGAGCAGTAGACGCCACGGGTCTCGGTATCCCCTGTCGGACGTCACGAATTGGAATGACCGCGAGTTCTGCGGGTCGCGGCCACGCGCCCGCTCATACTCACCAATGGTCAGCAACGCGCCTGCCGCGTCACTCCATAGATCGTCGGACCTGATTAGCTCGCGAAATGCTTCTGCGCGCTGTTCAAACTTCGCAGCGTCAAGCTCGAACGCGTTCAAAGATCCGCGCAGGAGTGGGTGATCCTCCAATTCGTCGAGCGCATCTTCGATCGCCGGGCTCGCTGCGCGAAACAATTGCTTGGCTCGCTCGTCATCGATCTGAGGCAAGCTGAAGCCGTTGCCTGGTTTGGGCAGCTCGCCAGCGAGGATAAGGCCTTTGGTGTCGGCGATCAGGCGAGGCATTCGCTCTGCACGCATCTCGACCGTTGATCCTTCGATGAGATTTCGAAGCACTCGCATGCGACGAGGAAAGTCCTCGGTGCCGTGGGTAATGTTAAGCAGCACCGCTAGGAGTATCAGCGTCTGACCAAAGGTGAATTGCCGACTGCCGCCACTTCTCAATCCGTAAGACTTGCAGCAGGAAGCAAAGAGGTTAACATCGGTACCGCGGAAAAAGAGTGGAACTTTGCGCTCAGACTCGTTCAGCTCGGAATTTCCCTCAAAGAGCTGATCGAAGGTCGCCGGAATGTCACGATCGACCCAGGCGTCGAATGCCGAGAATAGGAATTCGAGGTGCTCGGCACTGCTTGGGTTTGCGTCCCCGAAGATGCGTTCGGTCCTTTTTACGAGCGTCAACCCGGAGATCGACGGGAGGATGGGATCACTCCATTCGCATACCTCGGTGACGAACTCGACGTATCGGAGAAACTCGTCATCGACGAGATCGTCGTCGCCCCGGAAGTGCCAAAAGACGTCTACCCAGTCAACGTCCACCTTTTGCGCGAAATCTGACGCGCGCGGTGACGACTCGATGATCTTCTCAAAGTGAGCCTTGAAGTTCTCAAAGTCCGTGAGGGGTTTACCACGCGAGTTCATCTTGATGTAGAGGTCCTCGGCCGACCCCATGTCGGGCACGGGCAGAAGGTGGAACCACACGGCCGGTTCTGCGGTGTTGGCGAGGCGCTCCCAAGCGACGACGGCGTTCACTTCGGCAAACTGTCTGTGTATCGCATCCAGCATCACGAGCATGGCCTGGATCGTGGGGTCGTGACGCCAAACGAACAGGTACCAAGGCTGGTCGATGATCCACGCAGACAGCTTCTCGACGTCGGGTGGCGGTGTCGTAGCAACCAGACGTTCACAAAATCGTCGCGCACTCTGCCGCGTGGCGTAAGAGAAACGAGTCCACGGCTCAGTGCCATCAAGCACCCCGGCACGAGCGGCGATGTACCAGTGAAGGAGAAAAAGTGTCGTAAGTCGCTGCTGCCCGTCGAGTGGTTGGAGCGTTCCCTCGTCGATCTCACCGTAGATGAAGTCGAGGCTCACACGCTGCGGGTTCGGCCCAGCGAGAGCATCATGGAGTACGTCTAGGAACGTTTCGCGGATCTCATCCACTTTGACCCCGCGACGGCCTTGAGCGTAGTCACGCTGGATGAGCGGGATTTCGATTCTCTGAACCGGCTCTCCTGCCGCCGCGTCCGAACTAAATGCGCTGATGAATGATTCGATACGACTCACTGGTTCTCTTCCCTTCCTGGTTCAAACGACGCCGGCGGAATCGCCCAGCAGGTAGGGGCCGATTTCTCGCTCGATAGCTGTGAAATATGCCTCGCGATCCTGCAGGCTCCAGTAATGCACCTGCTGGGCGCGCTCACCGGTGTAGTACTTTAGGAACACGTTTCGCGTGCACACCGGAATGTAAGATCCCCCGCGGTCACGCTTGAGAACTTCAAGTCGTTTGACCTCGAACCAAGAGTTACTGAGTGCGCTGTTGTCACGGCTGTCGAGAAGCGCCAGGTTCGCGATCGAGTGGACATCGCTCTCCGCGGTGCCACCCCCATCCGGCAAAAAGTATGGGGCCAGCTCGAGTTCGAGTTCGAGGAACTTTTCTTCGGTGAGGTCCGGCAGCGCTTCGTCGATACGCTCCTCGAGGGCAAGCCGGACGGCCTGCTGTATGTTCGGCAAGCTCGATAGCGCATCACGGTGCAGTCGCAACCATTCGAGCCACTGCTGGACGGTTCGGAGCTCTTCTGCGTTCTGCGCGTGAATGTGTTCCAGCGACCATTGACCGGTCGCATGCGCGCGGAAGGAGTATCGCTCAGTGGAGTTCGTGAGCTTCCGGACGGTTTCTACGTTCATAAGGAGCAGCGCAGCTGAGAGCCGCTGCCGCTCATACGGCGACTCATAGGACAGCTCGCGGAGCGTCTCCCCGGATAGCCGCAGGCGACTCCGTATCTGGATATTCAGCTTGGCGTCGAATTCTGACTTCTTGGCGCCCTGGGCAAGAAGAAGGATGTCCACGAACCGACTTTCGGTCGCCACGAGGTAACCGATCTTGTGGAACAAGTTTCGATCCTCAAACCAGCCGAGAACAAGTGAGTGGAGATCCACCACTCTGTTCCAGAACTCGTCTGCATCGTCCACAATCTGTTGGCGCAATGTTTCGAACGTGTGGAATGGCGGTCGTTCGTGTCCCCTCGGACCGCCTGCGAGAGTGTCAAGCAGGAGGCTGATGTGGGTTGCCTCCGGCTGTGGGTTTCCAGTGAGGAAGGCCCACAGCTCAGGGGTTCGCAGATCGCGTTCGATGACGTCCCACTCGGCGGCCATAGCTTGGGCACGATCTGTTCGGGCTACTAGATCCTGGCTGCGGGACAGCACGAGAGCTTTTACCAATTCGGCATCCGTTAGGGGGATCTTGCCCACGTTGAGACGGGTAAAAAGGTCCGTCGAGCTTACGTAGTCGGGCGCTTCATACCAGATCACCTTTACCCGTTCGGAGAGGGCTTTGTAGAGATTGATCGCAGCAAGTGTCTTACCGGGCCCCTGCCCCTCGAACCACTCCTCGATACACTTCCAGGCCTCGAAGATGTGGAAGAAGTCGATGTTCTTCGTCGCCCCATCGGCACTTGGAGCTCGAAGAAATTCGGCGCTGCGGGGGCGAGTGTCGTATTCGAGCGTATAGAGCGCTTCAGCGGATGGCAGGGCAGTTTGCTTGATGAATTGGAGTATGAGGAAGAGGGTTGTGAGTCGCTGCTGGCCGTCAACCAGCTCCCACCGATCCTCGCCCAGTCGCTTGACCACGATCGGCTGGAGGTAATATGTTGCACCCTCGCTCGCCTGAATGTCCTCGAGCAAACGTTGAACTTCCGGTCGGCCCCAGCGGTAACCACGCTGATAGCCGGGAACTACGAAGTCCCCTGAAATCGAGCCGACTACGCGGCCCTCGAATGCCCCAGTGTGGGCCGACGTCTGTGCCATGCCCCCATACTATGGGCGACGCCGGTCACGACACGCGTCTGACGTGCCAAAAGTCCGCTGACCGACTATTCAGCGCTCAAAGTCTCCTCGGATTATTCGGTGCCCAGCACAGCCCGCGGCACCTGCACGACGCCGCCGACGTCCTGGAACTTCGGCGGGAGCACCGGCTGCAGCAGGTCATGCCGGCGCTTCATGACCTGCTGGCCGACGATTCCAGTTCCGGCCGGCACCTGCTGGTGCTCACCGACGCCCGCGGCGAAATCCTGTGGCGGGTGGGCAGCCCGGACGTGCTGCGGCAGGCGGATGGGCTGGAGTTCTCCGAAGGGCGGGCTGGTCCGAGACCGGCTTCGGCATCAACGCCATCGGCGAGGCGCTGGTCACCGGCCGGCCGGTGCAGCTGTTCTCCGCCGAGCACCTGGTCCGCCCCCACCAGGAGTGGGCCTGCATGGCGGCGCCCATCACGGACCCGGCCACGGGCCGGTTGCTGGGCGTGCTCGACGTCTCCGGACCGCTCAACACCCTCAGCGCGGACACCCTGCGCATGGTGCGCTGCGCGGTCCGGGTGGCGGAAACGCTGCTGGGAACGCCCGACGGTGGCGAGGCGGTGGGGTTCCCAATCCAGCCGGTTCACCGGGTTCCTCCGTCGAAGTAGTTACCACTCAGGACATAGCAGCCATTGTCACTCTCCGGCTCATGCGGCGAGGAGGGGGCGATGCGGGCTTCTACCCTGCGAACTCAAAGTCGATGGTGATTTGGGAATCGACGCTTGCGATGATTCCGGAGTAGAACGCCTTGGCCTGCTCCTTCAGTGCTGCTTCGTTTTGGGTGATGTACTGCTGCTTGTTGTCGTCGCTCAGAATGTTATTCATCATTCGAGTTTGAACGGCTGGCGGTGTCATCCAGCTGAGCGCATTGTTGCTCTCGAGCGCGTCCTCGAACTCGGGATCGTCAAAGCCGATGCCAATGAATTGAGGGACAGTCAGCCGAAACGACTCGGGGCCGGTGCGTTCGATCTTCACCCGTGACCCATCGATGCCTAATTTTGCGTCGAACTTGTACTGGATCAGCGTGGTCTTCTCGCTCGCGGGTACGGCCACGCCGAAAATCTCTCCATTGCTTTCATTCCTGGCGACACCTTCGATGTGAAGGCTGAGCAAGGCGACCTCTTGCACGCGCGTGACAGCCTGAACCACCTGCGAATCGCGTTCGTTCGAGCTGCTGCTGAACAGCGAACCGAGAGCGAGAGCGTTGAGTCCACCGGATGCGAATGCGGTGCCCGTTCCCGCGACAACCAGCACGATGAGCAGCAGGAAAGGCCACAGTAGAACCCGTGCTTTGAAAAAGCTCATGACGATTCAGTCTCCAGTTTTCGTTCGACGTCGAAACGCCCTCGGAATTCAGCGGTGCGGAACGGCCACAATCAGATCGTCGCGTCAAGTCCCCTCGAAACCATATACGCAAGTAGGAACTGGCCGATTATGGCGCGCCCTACCGATCCCGCAATTTGCAGCTGCGAGCCGATGCACCGACCGCAAAGAAGTCGATGTCCACCAAGACTCAACTCGCTAGCGCATTACGCCTTGTTGACTCTCCTCAACCTCCAGAATGCTCTCTGCGGGATCTTCGATCAGGTCCGGTTCCAAGCCGTTCTCGGACAAATACTTCATTGCCCTTTCGATGGTCTCAAGCTTCTTCTTAAGCTCTTTCAGACCTTGGGCAGAATCGTCGGAGAACTCATCCAGTCGTTCGTATTCCCGGCGGAACGCAATCTCGTTCGCAGACAGAATGCGCCACAATGTGTAGTCGAGTTCAAGGTTCTGGCGTTTCCGCAGGATCGCTGCAGCCAAACGGCGCTGGATCACTGCTTCGACGGTTTCGGCTGTGGTGCCCGGGCTGGCGAGGCTAAACGCAATGCCTCCACCACCGGCACCAACAAGCGTTCCGGCGGTCAGGAGCCCACCGATCATTCCGCCCGGGCCAAATCCAGCTAGGGCACTCGTGATAACTGCCGCGCCCACCACCCCTGGCGCGGCAGCGAGGGCAAGACCGCCGGTCGCCACTACCAGGGCGACGGCACCAGCACCCAGCGCGCCCCATTTTTTCCAGTTGACCATGAGTGCCCCACTGAGTACGTCTTGGGCTAACTTTGCAGCTTCAAAGACGTGGGTACCGTACTGAGTCCCTAGTCCCATCTCCGCGGTGAGTTCCTGCATGGCGCCGAGCCACCTATCGCGGTCGACATTGAGTTCAAATGGTCGGATGACATTTTCGGACGCAAGAACGGTCAGGAGGGTTACTGCGTCTTCCTTAGTCAGGTGGCGGCTCGGCAGTGGTTCAGGCACAATGGCGTCCGGGTCGGATGGGTCGAAGACCAACCTTGCAATTTGCGACGGCAGCGGCCTTCCCGCCTCCCTGTTCCGTTGGCGGATCTCGTTCACGGCAGTAGCCTGCACCTGTCGCAAGGCGCCGGCAAACCGGGCTGCCTGCTCGCCTTCAAGCCGTGACTTCAGCAAATAGGCATAGCGCAAAGCCACCAACGCCGTGACTTCAGATGCGTCCAGTTGAATGTCCACACCGTGATCCACGCTGACGATTTCGGTGGATCTCGATCCGAAGAGCGCAAACCCTACGGCTTCGGCGACGGCATCATGGGAGAGGTATGCCTCCGCATTGTGGACGTGGTGGTTGAATCCGGTGCCAATCCGGAAGTCCAGCATCCAGTTGTACACCGAAGACAGGCCCCTGTGGGCCGCTACTGGATCCAACACGTTCCAGAAGTTGGCCCACCAGTTCAAGTTAGCAGGAGGCTCCTGCATACTCTCGCGTAGTTTGTCGACGTCGAAGCTGCCGCTGGCGAGTGGACTGCCGATGGTGACCATGCCAACCACCTCAAGCCCTGCTGGCAACCGCTGAAGAAGGTCCGCTGCGATCACGGACCCCAAGCTGTGGCCGACAATCACGATCTGGCCGGATGCGGGTACCGTATTCAGGATCAGTTGGAGAACCTGTGCCCGGACATCAGGGTTGCCGAGATACTTTCGTACCTGCCCGAAGCCCGGAAGGCGGGCCGACCCGTTGACCACGAATTCAGCGCCGCCCCAACCATTGCCTTGTTGGTGTCGTCCCAGCCGGAATTCGAGTGCGGCCGTGCGTCGCTCAAAATCCCGGCGATTCTGCCGGACTTTATCCCTGGCCGGCTGCTTGACCGTTACTCGGGGAAGCGAAAAGGATTCATCGCTGCCCCTAAGTGCATGAGCGTACCGGGGTGCAATTACGCGTTCGGGGTCTACGCCTGGATATCCCAGTCGGGACAACGCTGCGCTGAGTCCGGTCAGCCAAGCGCCGTCCCTATTTCCGTCGCCGACGCCGTGCAGAAAGAGCAGGAAGGGTTCTTGGGACATTGGAGCTCCGATCGAATGTTGGTGCGCGATTGTAGGGGTGCTGCGGACCAGCGGCGGCAGGGATTATGTCTATGCGTTTTGGACAACGGAGCCAGTGGGGTGAACCAGCTTTCGCTGAAGCGCCCCACTTAGCAAACTATTGCGTGGTCTCGTAGGACCCGTCGGGCTTCCGAGTGCAGTAGCCCTTCTTTGCGGCTCTGAGCAGGCTTCGCTGGAGCGCGGTCTGGATGTCTGCGCCTCGCCTTGCCCATCCAAATACATTGCGTACCGCGACGAGCAGTTCATCTTCTGTGATGACGATCGCATCAGCCACCACGAGCCGCACTGCCTCATCGAACTCCTCCGGAGGAACTGCACCGGCCTTCCGCAAATCAGCGGTGCCGGTTGGGCGTCGGACATTGACCGCATCTGCGCCGTCGACCCGGATGAAGCCTTCCTTGTCCAGCTTTACCTTCATGCCGCTGACTTTGGCGAGAGACAAGGCACGTTCGACGTTCGCCCTAGCACGTGATCCGATTCCTCCCGTTTCCCAATGTTCACGCAGCCTGGCGTGGAATGTATCGATGTGAAGCGGAGCCTCGACGCTCACCACGTGGCCTGCGTACTGAATGAGGTCAGTAAGAGCGTCTGCATCCCCCGGCTGATACCAGTAGCGATGGGCTGGTCGAGACGCCGCCGCGTACGGAACGGTCCACGCCGGCGGCGCCGAAAGATCGATCTCCTCGTATTCCAGAGGCTCCGGCACCCCCGCGGGGCCGGAGATGGCCGGGACGACGTTCTTACCGCGAAGGGCCGCATCCAAAGCGTCTTTAAGAGCCGCCTCCTGCGCAGCGCGGTCCCGGTACCAGCTGAGGCCCCAAATTCGGTGGATTTCCCACCCCAAACCACGCAGTACAGACTCCCTGAGCCGGTCACGGTCGCGTGCGCTTTTCGCAGAGTGGTAAGCCGCCCCATCGCATTCAATGCCGAGCATGAACGCTCCTTCTTTGTCAGGATGGCGCACCCCGATATCAATTCTGTATCCCGCCGCTCCGACTTGAGAGACTGCATTGAATCCCCAGGATTGGATGACCCGCAGGACCTCTTCTTCGAACGGGCTGTCAGCGTCGCCGGCAGTTCCGTAAATATCAGAGGCCAAAGCAACACGGCCTCTGGCTGCGAAGTCGAGATAGTTCTTCAGGTGCCGGTTGCCTTCGGAAGTTCCATCAGTCATGTCCCCGGCATGGAACGAGCTGACAACCTCCACGCGACGGCGGGCACGGGTGATTGCAACGTTGAGTCGCCGTTCCCCGCCCTTTCGCGTTAGGGGACCAAAGTTCATGGTCAGCTTGCCCAGCTCGTCCGGGCCGTATCCAACGCTGAAAATAATGATGTCGCGTTCGTCGCCCTGAACGGACTCGATGTTCTTGACGAAGAATCCGCGCAGGCGATCGTGATCTTCCATAAGGCCGGCCAGCAGCGGCTCAAACTCCGCGCGGCGTTCGAGCGCTTCGGAAACGGCTTCTGCCTGTTGACTGGAGAAAGTCACGACGCCAAGGGAGAGGTCCGAGTTGAGACGCCTGTGTTCAAGGACGCGGTCAACGACGCGCTCCGCCTCAATCGGGTTCCGGCTGCCCGCACCGCGTTGATAGATGCCAGCCACGAACTCGTGGTGTACGCCAAGGTCGTGGGCTTCCTGCGTAGCTCCAGGAAAAGTGTTGAGCTTGCCTTCATAGATCCGATAGTTCGAATACGTGATGAGGTCTTCGTGCAGACTCCTGTAGTGCCAGGAAAGTGGCAGCGAAACCATAGCGCCGGATGCCTTACAGAGATCCAGGACGCTGTCAAAATTGTCGGGTTCATCCTCGTCGTCGGTTTCGACGTCCGCTGACGAGAAGAACGACGTCGGCGGAAGCTGCTTCTGGTCTCCCGCGACTATCAGCTGCTTGCCACGGTATATGCAGTTCACAGAGTCAGCAGGCATTACCTGCGACGCTTCGTCGAAGATCACGACGTCGAATTCCAGGGTGGGAGGCAAGTACTGCGAGACTGACAGAGGGCTCATCATGAAACATGGTTTGAGCGCTTGAACGATCGAACCGGTTTCTTCCAGCAAACGCCTAATCGGCTTGTGTCGTGATTTCTTGTTAGCCTCGTGAGCAATCACAGCAGCCGGGCCCGCGCTGCTACGTGGACGCCTGGCGACGCAGGCTTCCACGATCGCGGTGTGGGCGTTGCTTATCAGCCGCGAATCCAGGTCTTTGAACTGTTCAACCAAACTCTCCCTGCCAGAGGCACGGTGTTCGGAGAGTCTGCCGTCTTCTTCGATCACTCGCTCTGCCCAAGGTTCAAGCGCCGCCCTCTCCACGGCGGGTACGACGTGAAATGAGGGGGCCCGTGAGTCCCGGAGCGATGCCAAGGTTTCGGAAAGGCCGCCCGCGCTGAGCGTGGAAAAGAGCTTCTTGTATTCAAACCAAATGTCGACCTCGGAAGATATGTCTGCCCCCAGCTCCGTCAGGATCTCTTCGGCATTTTCGAGGTCCAGGTCCAGCTCTGCCTTCAGCTCGCTCGAGCGCCGAGGTTCGAAGGCGACGACAAGCCTGTCCCTGGCGTCAAGCCAATTGGTGTGATTTGCCGCAAGGTCAACTTCAGAGGCTTGGAATTCCTCTACGAATCGGACCGCTTCGTCGTCGATGGGACCTCCCACGACCTTGCGCACGTCCACTATCCATGCGTAATCTGCGCGTAGTGTCGCCCAGTCTGTGCCCCGAGCCCGGTAACGCGGGCCTAATGCCTCCGAATTGGCCGACGCAGACTCAGCCGTGGCGTCCTCCATTTGCACCAGGTCACTGATGTGGCCCAGCGCAGTGTTCGCTGCGGCAAGCGTTGCGATCTCCCCAACCACGTCTGACAAGCGAGCACGTAAGGGCTTCGCGGCAGCCAGGTTTTCAATCGCCTCACTAAGGCCTTCGTGAAGCGAACCCAACGGAATGTCACCAATGGATTCACGGAAATTCTCGTTGAAAAGAGCACCTGTTTCGGCGGCAAAGCGCTCCACTCGGTGGGCGACATCCCGCGCGAGCGGAATCAGATCCTCATCGGGAGTGCTGGAACGGCTGAGCTGACGGGCCAGCGCAGAGGGACCAACGTCGTCGCCGGCCAGTTCAATGGCGGACCTGGCAACTTCGAGGGCCTGCGCGATTCGAGTGAAGTCCGTTGCGACACCTTGGTAGTAGCTGCCAAGGCGAGGACCGTATTCCGGTTCACTGGCTGAGAGGTTTTCCTGTGCGGTCTGCCAGGCCAATGCGTCCCCGAGCATCGCAATGACGTCTTTGTTGACAACGCCAGCCACGGTGACCGCACGGAGAGTCTTCTTGTCCAAGCGGGCTTGCTTGCTCCAAGCTTTCAACCCTCGATGTTGAGTTTCGAAGCGAACCTTCAGCCCATTGATGTCCAGCGACAGGATGTCAGGACTGTACACCGACTCCATCGCCGTCTGGCGCTCACGCACGATCGTAGAGAGCTGCCCAAGAACGCGTGCACTTTCATCCAAGGCGCCTTGCACACTCGGGTTGATCCAATGAGATTCGGGCAAACTTCCGCCCTGGCTCAGCTCCGCAAGGGAGGCAAGGGCACGGCATTTGTTTTGCGTGAGAGTCGCGGGTTCCAGATCGAAGAGACGACCCAGCTCCCGGGCCTTTTCCATAAGCGTCCAAATTTGATCCGCCGCCGCCTCAGCACTGTGCTCAATGCTGTCAATCTGACCGAACGTGAGCTGGTTGAGTGGGCGACTGAAGAACTTCGAATCCCTTTGGAGGAATACCTGGAGTGCTGGCTGAAGATCTTTATCGTTCCTGTCCCACCGGTCGGCACACGCTTGGCGCACCTGATCTTCCTTAGCGTTGTACAAGTTCTCGTCTGCTTGAAGCTGTTCCATTCTGGTCAGCAGCGGACCTAATTTTGCGGTTGAGTACCAGGCGCGGGGCACGGGGCGCCGGTCCCGGAGCAAAGACGTGAGAAGTGTTCTGGCTTGAACCCCGACGACGTCCAACCTAATTGACCAAAAAGGCACCTGTGCATCAAAGAGGCGGACTGTTCGAAGTAGTCGTTCGGTGGCCTGGGACAGCTTGGTTACGGCGTTATCAAGGTCTTTTACCTGGGACTGGCTTAGTCCCTCACCAGCGAGACCGCGCCAGGCAAAGGATTCACCTTCTTCAGCCGGGCGCCAAACCTTCGACAGAGAGGCCGCGGCCATCTGAAGTTCCGCCAAATCATCAGCAGACAGCCCGCCCAGTACTTTTGGGTCGCCTGCCGGATACGCGTCAAACTCCGTCAGTTGAGAGAGCCTGCCCAGGACTTCGTGAAGGCTCCTTCCGAGCGGCCTGCGTATTTCGTTCATGGCATTGGCGTGGTCGGTCAGGCGTTTCCGGCTCTTAGCAAGCTGGGACCGGTCTGTGTCCGAGAACGAACTCTTCGCAAGCGGCTTGCGAGTCAGTTCTTCATGCAGGGTTTGAACTACTTGCTTACGGGTGGCCTTGTGGCTGTGCAGTTCGAGAAGAAAAGGGTCCAGTTGCCTATGGGTCAATCGATCACGCACTACATCTAGAGCAGCAGCCTTCTCGCTGACGAAGAGTACCGTCTTCCCCGTCGCCATGAGCTCAGCAATGATGTTGGCGATGGTCTGGCTCTTTCCGGTACCAGGGGGCCCGTCCATGATAAAGCTTTGACCCTCGCGTGCCGCCAGCACGCATTTCCTCTGGCTGCCATCCGCATCGAGAATGCTATGGAGCTTCTCAGGCGCCAGATGGGAATCGAGATCCTCATCTGCTACAGGGTCAAAGGAAAAATCCGACGCATGCGGGGCCTCCGGGCCGAGAGCCATCAACTGAACCATGCCATTGGCGACAATTTTCGCCTCATTCTGCTCAAGGTCACGGTACATAGCTTCCTTGTGAAAACTGAAGATGGACATCACGACGCGTTCATCGACTGTCCACTCCGGTTTGTCCGAGACCGCTCGGCGAACGCCAGAAAGGACTTTCGAAACGTTGAGGTCGTCAACCTCAAACTCCGGCAGCTCGACGGCAAAGTCCCTGCTGAGCTTGAGCCCGAGGGCTGTATTCAGTGCAGGCTCGTCTTCCGTTCTGCGCAGCACATACTGCTGGCCTTCCTTGACGAGCCTGACGGGCATCAGAAGCAAAGGGCTCGAGATCCTCTTGGAGTCGGCAGAATCTACCCAGTTGAGCATGCCGTAGCCCAGATACAGGGTCCAGACGCCTCGGTCGGCGTATTCCTGTTCTGAACGTTGATGAAGGCGCTTGGACGTACTGAGGATTTGGGCGGGCGTCTTGGCTGCAATCCTCAGAGTTCGAGGTCCCCTTGTGGGCAGGCCCATCCCCGCGGCGGACTCGTCTTCGTCTCGCTCGACCGGCTCACTGCTTTCGAGGATCACGTCGCCGTCGTTGACAATGGCTTCGACGTCCAAGCAACCAGGTTCAACTATTTCAAAAGTCCCACTCTTGGGATGTTGAAAGTAGACGAGCCGCTGACGCCTGTCTATTGACAGCAAGTCGTCGCGCCACCGCTGCATCTGTAACGCGAGCTTCTTGTCCAAGACGCCTTTGCCTGTCGACACCACTCCCCCTGCCTTCCGAACCGGTCGGAATGTCTGTTCATTACCTACGCTGCCGGAACCGGAACGCTTTGATCTTCAATGAAGAGTATCTGGGCCGCGGATCCATTCGGCCATTAAGTCGAGGTGGCCGCAGCTGATGAACCAAAACGAATGCTGAATCAAGTCAAGCCGTCACCGAGCTTCATTCGTGCCAGTTCTTCCAAGACGGCAGGAATCAGCTTGGCTGGCACGTTTTCGCTCAGTTGGGCGGAGAAGAACTTCGCCCAGTGAACGGCCATGGCCTGCTGCATGCCATCGAGAGCGGCCATTCCGTTCTGAAGCGACGTGTTTTCCGCGATGACCCCACTGGCAATCGTGTCCGGAGACTGAACCGGATCAGCGTCGACCGGCTCATCGGTCGGGGAACCTTCCTGCCCCACCGGCTCGGACTCCTCTGCGCCAGTTTGTGGGTCGTGGATACCAGTCGAGGCAACTGGCGATGCGACGCGCTGCTTGTCGTCGGCTTCAGGTGCGTCAGGACTTTGCTCGTCACCCCCGCCGAGTATTGTCGGCAGTGATCCCCACGGGTAAACAATGTCAAGATGGGTAGTGGTCCGCGTCAACGCGATGTACAGCATGCGCTCACCATGCGGCATTTCGAGAATGGTCGCCGGATCCACCACTATCACGGCATCAAACTCGAGTCCCTTGGCATCTTCTGGGGTAACCAAGTTTATGGCGGTCGAGAGTTCGCCCTCTGTCGATTCGCTCCACTGAAGATCGTCAGCCTGGAAAGCTTCACGAATGACTGGCCAAAGCTGGACGGGGGCTACCACCCCCACAAAGCGACCTCGACCGCTGTGGGTAAACACAGTGCGGGCTACTTCCTCCGCAAGCCCTTCGGCCGGAACACCAGCAAACCGAGGCGGATACTCCACATCTCGCAAAATTCGCGGCGGCGTCACGGACGGCGCCGCCGACTGCAAGATCGGCAGCGCCACATCAAAAACCTGCTTGGGGACGCGGTAGCCATGCTCGAGTTCTGCAAATTGCAAGGTCACGTGAACGGGTACCTCGTGCCCAAGGATGGTGGCAACGTCCTCCCAGGAGTCGCGCGAATAGGGCCCCGTCGATTGTGCGATGTCGCCAACCACAGTCATGGAGCCGTTCTTCGAACGACGGCGGACCGCTCTAAGCTGCATCTTGGATAGATCCTGCGCCTCGTCCACGACTATGTGCCCATATGTCCGGGGCGCGTCCCTCATTGCAGCATGCGCCTCGTCCAGAAGTGCCAAGTCAGCCATGGTCCATGGCTCATCCGAGACCTTCTCGGCCTGCTGGCGATAGAGCGCCCCCATCTCGTCAGGTGCCAGGAGGCCCTCGGCTGCCCTCTTCATCCTTTCCTTCGACCCAAGAAGGTCCCGGAGGAACTGTTGGGGCGTGATCTGTGGCCAGATCTTCTCAACTTCCGCGTCGAGTGCCCTGAGATCCAGAAACTGTTCCGGAGACACTTGGCGGATGTTGCCCAGCTGCGGGGCGCTCAGTTCAACCAGTCTTTGCCTAAACCTGCGGCGACCATCAGCAAACGAATCAAATTGAAGACTCTCCAACACTTCCGCAATGCTCTCAGCGGATACTGATACCGTCAGCACAGTGTTCCGTCGCTGAATTCTGATGTCGGCGGATGGCACGCGGATTCGTTGTCTCAGTGCGCGTTGGAGGACTTGACTCATTCGACCCGATCCCTTGACCGACGCCACGGCTGGATCGTCCTTGCCTGTCAGCTGGACGTCATTGGACAGCAGGTTCTGAAGCGCTTGCTGCACCACGTCGTCGTCTCCCAGATCCGGCAACACGCGGCGGATATAGCGGGTGAAGGTCGGGTTCGGGCCCACGACCAAGACGTCTTCTGGCGGCAATTCTTCCTGGTAGTTGAACAGCAACCAAGACACGCGGTGGAGAGCTACGGCGGTCTTGCCTGTTCCTGGACCGCCCTGAATGATGAGCAGCTGGTCTTTCTCGGCTCTAACCAGTTTGTCCTGGGCAGCTTGGATCGTCTTGACGATATCCGTCATTTCCGATCCGCGCTTGCGGCTCAAGGACTGGAGCAGAGCGTCGCCTGTGTAGCTGTGGTCATCAAGTTCGCTAACAGCCTCGGCCAACACTTTGTAGACGATGTCCTCGAAACTGGTGATTTTGTTCGAGGGTGCATCAAAGATTCGTTTTCTCCGGAGCCCCATTGGATCGTGCACCGATGCCTGGTTGGCTACGGCAGCAGCTGGTGCCTGCCAGTTCACGACCAGGAGATTCTTTTCCTCGTCAAAGATGGCAACCTTGCCGATATAGAGCTTGGTGTCGTCCTCGTAGTCGATCCGGGTAAGCGCTACGGGATCATCGGGAGAGGCAACCTTGCGTTTTTCCATCGCGTTCTTGTAGGCGCGACGCTCGACGGCGGTCCCGGCGGAGGCACCAGCCATGGACCAAGCGGTGTGCTGGCTGTCTCGATGCTGCTTCGCGAGATCGAAAAATGTCTGCTCACGCTGCAGTTCAGCCGTCTTCGAGAGAGTTCCGACGCCGGTGTCTACACTCACTATTGCCCCCATTTTGTTGCCGTTTCAGGCCGTATCTATCTCAGTCGTAATAATGTAGCCGGGACCACCGACATTTCCGGAATGCCCTCGCCTGATTGTCGGGATTCACCAACCGAGGAACCGGAAATCACTAGGCATTTAGGCACTAACCCCCAACAGCTCCGACGGCTTCCCGCTCCACGAGACCACGAGTTCGTCCCGTGCTCTCGTCGCAGCTACGTACAACAGTGACCGCTCCTGCAACAGGGCATCGGATTTCTCGGCGTCGCCGAGGTCCTTGAGCGCCCATGGCAGAGGCATATTCGCCTCCCCCACTCCGAAGAGAATGATCTTGGAAAACTCCATGCCCTTCGCCCGGTGCATGGTCATCACAACCGGCTCGCCAGGATGGGCCTCCTTGTCACCGGAGACTTTCTGGGCAGAGACTCCACGCTCAAGCAGTCCGCTGACGACGAAGTCCACCTGCTTGCCCGAGCGCACGAGTACGCCGATGGTTTCCGGCGCGAAGTCCGGATCGGTGGTCCATGCCTTAATCCAGCCAGCGGCGTTATCGAGCTCCTTCGAGAGCGATTCCTTGCCTTCGAGCTGGGGGTACGGTCCGCTTCTGGCGGACCGGTAGTCCGCGGATTCCTCTGCAGTGTCCTCAATGTCAGTGTACGGAATACCGGAGAGGAGCCCGACGGCGAAAGCGAGGTTTTGGGCTGTTGTCCGGTAATTGAGCGTTAGACGCCGCGAGCGCCCCACGATCTGGATGCCGAACCGGCTGAGGGGAACCTTCTGCCCATAGATCCGCTGGTGGGAGTCCTCCGCAATGAACAGGTCGTTGGCGCCCGGCGCCACCAGTGCGCGGAGCAGGAGCCAGTGGCCAGCGTGAAAATCCTGGGCTTCATCAACGATGACGTGGTCGAAGGGGCGGTCCCCTCCCCCGGCGGCCCGATGCTTAAGGACCGCAGCGGCCAGCGCCGCGAGTTCGGGGTAGCTCACGGCTCCCTTGCTCCGGCAGATCCGCCGATATGCCTCAATGACTTTCCAGACTTCGATGCGCTTCATCCGGTTCAAGGGCGTGCCGCGACCAGCTCTCGGAACGGTCAGGTATCCGTCCCTGTCTGTCACAGAATTGGCAAGGACGATGGACAGGTACTCCTGGCTAAGGAATGTCGGGTTCGCGAGCGCGGGCTCGAGCTTGTGCTCCACTTGGTCAAGTGCCTCACCCCATTCCTTGTCGTTGGACCTGCTCGTCGCCGCGGCATCGGGAGTCCCGAGCACCGTACTAAAGGCCCCGGTTTGTTCCTCAGGCGTCGCCTTTGACCAGACCTGGGCGGCGACGGAGTCGATGCCGGCAACAGTCACGGGGGCCTCGCCGAGTTTGTCGCCCTGCATCAGCCCGGGATCCAGACGCCCCACATTTTGTGCAAGGCTATCGGCCAGTGTCTTGGTAAAGGTGGTCAGAAGGATGCGCGATTCCGGGTGCTCTTCCGCCAGGTGCTTGGCGCGGTGGATCGCCACCACCGTCTTACCCGTACCCGCCCCGCCGGACAGCCGGAAGGCTCCGTTGCGGTCCTTCACGGCATACTGCTCCTGGGCCGGGTGCAGAAAGACCAGCCAATCCTGGAAGCTTTCGTTGTTGATGACGTACTCGAGGTCTTCGGACCCCTTGGCGTAGGTGAACTCGAGCTTCGAGGCAGGGTGCTTAAGCGCCTCGGCAAGCTTTTCATCCTCGGACTTCGTGGGGTCATCGAGGTAGTCGCCAATCCCCAGGCCTTCTTTGACGTCCGGGAGGGACTTTCCAGCCTCTAGGTCAATGAGGGCTAGCCCCTGCCATTCGGGGACTGTTTCGTCAGTGACCACCTGTTCAAACGCTTCCACAGAAGCTGCACCGATCGCAGCTGCGCCGGTACGTTCGGGAATGCCCAGCTCCTCGAGGAGGTACGACGGCGTGTACCCGGCTTTTTGGAGCCCGTTCTCATAGGCGGGACCTGTTGCTGCCGGGGCAACAACAGCGGCCGGTGGCGGGGTCGCTGACCCTTCTGCCGGTGCGCTGATGAGTTCAGCAATACCGCTGACCGGGTTGACGGTCAGGATGCTTGTCTGCGCCTTCTTGATTGCCTCGTCGTGGTTGAAGGTGCCCGCATAAACGTAATGCGGTTCGGTCCCGGCGTTGAGCTTGAACAGCACGGCCCGGAACTGCTGATCAACGCGGCCTGTCCTCGCCCTGGAATCCTTGTAGGTTTTCATCGGCTCGATGTGGAGGCCCGGCGCAGTGTCGTCTTCCTGAAGCTTGTAGAGGAAGTCCAGGACCTTGCCCTTGAGCGATCCGTCGACCTTGTTGGCCCCCTTCATCAGGGTTACCGATGCCATCAGTCGTTCTCCTTCAATTTCAGTGCTTCCAAAATTTGTTCCGCATCGCCCGGCACCAAAGTCCAGCCGTCATACTCGCCCGCTCCGTGGAGAACGACAGCAAGTTTGTGCTCCGGCCAGGCGATGTCCAGCGGCGTCCCGTCCTGGAGCTCATACCCGAGTTCGGGCAGGGGGAACCCCTCAATTTCTGCCAGCACTGCCAACAGTTCACGCTCGGTGTGTGTCGCAATGTCCAGGAGGTCCTGCCATTCGGGCCGGAGGTGGGTGCCCAGGGCTCCCGGTTCCACAAGGACCGGGACCGAGGGCATAGCGAGACTAACCGCGCCGATGGCCGGGGCTGTCCGCCTGAATCCGAGCAGGTTGCTGAGACGCAGCCATTCGTGCCATAGAGTCTTATACCCGGGCAGCGCCACTGCTTCGTCCCGTCCATCGAGAACCAGCACGACGTCGGCGCTCACCATGAGCGGCGATGTCAGGTTTGCAGCGCAGCGGAGAGGACCGTCCGCGTACATCCATGCGCGCCCCACTCCCAGCTCGGGCGCCGCAAGAGGGTCATCCAGGGTGGCCTGCAAGAAGTCCGGAAGTCCCACAACGGAACCCTTGAACGTGGTGCACTTGCCCAGCATGAGCATGGGGATGGCGTCGGACAGGTCCGCCCATGCGTCCCTGTTTGGCTCCCGGATCCATTGCCACAACTGGCTCATGGCGTCGGACTTGACGGCGGCAAGCAGCGCGGGCCGGAGCGGCGTCGTCCCGTTTTGCACGATGCTCGCCGCCTTGTCAGTGAACCACTGCGGGATCGACTGCCCGTCGCCGGAGAAGGCATCGATGTCCTCCCACGTGATGGCCCACGGAACCACACCAACGGCCCGAAGGGCCTCCCGCTTGGCCGCATCGTCGGCCACGCGGTTGTGCTCAGGGGACGCGTGAAAAACGTAGCCGTCGGTGTAGATCGCGATCTTAGGGATGTTCGGGTCCGCCGTCGAGAGGACGAAGTCAGGTCGCGTGCCGTAAATGTCGACCTGGGGTTCGAGCCACCAGATGTGTTTGGCGCCCGGAAGGCGGAACTCCACCTTGTCGGCGCGAAGACCGGGGGTGACCTTAACATTGGCACCGACAGCGGAAAGCCTGTCCACGAGTGCCTTGCGGAACTTGACCTCGAGGTGTGATTCCAGGGCCGGCGCCGGCGGCGGAACCTTGGTCACGGTCCAGCCGTCGAAGGTGGGATCATCGTCGTCCGGAACCCCGTCGTGCCCGGCCAGGATGCTGCGCAGGAGACGCTCCGCCGTCACGCGGGCCACCTTGTCGACGTGCCAGGGGGACGCGAAAGGAAGGAGGCAGCGGTGGCAGGCGAGGCGCTCCTCGTCGCGGCATTCGCAGTTCCGCACCACGTCCCATGCGGCCCGCAGCAGGTTCCATACCTTCTTCGGTTCGGCGAATTCGGCGAGGTAGCCCGTGCCGCCCGGGACTTTGTCGTGCAGGAGCAGAGAGACGGCGGTGCCGCCGTCGGCAGGTTCGTTGATCGGCACGGCGGCGATGTGGTCGGGGGATCCGCCAATCACTTCGCGGAGGCCAAGGAGTAACGCCGCGGTCAAGCTGGGGAGGGCAAAATCATCGCCCATAACGCGACCGGCAGGGAGGCGGAGGGCAACCCCCTGTGTCGCGAGGACACGTGCGAGGGCCACCTCTGCCACGTGTTCGTCACTGGATTTACGGTATTTGCACCAGAAACGGTGTTCATCGGGGTTGTTCGCACGCCCGGCGGAGTCGAGCTTGCCGCAGTACGAACAGACCCGGAACAGCGGCGCCTTGGACTCGTTGCCGGCGATGATCCGCGGCGCGGCATTGGCGGAGGAACGTCCCAGGTTGAGCCACCGTAGCTGTACCCGGTTCGCGTACTTGGCGCCGAATTCGAAGTCCTCGAGGAACCATTCCTGGGTGACGTGCTCAGGGTCGATGTCCGCTGCAAGCATCGTGTTAAAGCGTTCTTTGACGCGCTGGTCGCTGCGGTCGCCGATGGCCACCTCGTCGCGGCGCACCTCCGCTGAGACGTTCTTCATGACCACAACATCGAATTGCTGGCTGACATCGGCGATTCCGCTGAGATGGCACCGGCCGCATGCCTTGACCGGACCTGCAGTGTCCAGGTCCACGTGCATCCACCCGCACTCCGGGCACGCCTGCCAGCGCTGGATGTGGCTCTGCTGCGGGCCGAGGTCCACGGCGTCGATCTTCACCTCGAGGCCACGGGAGTAGAACGTCGCCCCGGGGGCAAGCTCATTGATCGCGATGGCCGCCCCGCGCTGGAGCGAGATGGTTTCGGTGACGTAGTCCTGGGTCTCCACCTCCTGCCAGGTCACACCGATGTCGAGGTTCACCGAGTCGTCGAGGAGCGTGTAGTTCGGCAGCAGGCCGTACTTCTCGAGTACGGAGATCCAGTACTCGTCGCGCAGGGCGAAGAGTTGTTTACGCAGCATGCGCTGGGTGGCCTCGGCGGATTTAGGGGCACGCTTGTCCTCGTCCGTGGCCGCGTTGGACTCGGCCATCGCCTTGAGCTCAGGCATCGCCTTCTCTATGTCGTCGATGCGGGCCTTCAGCTCGTCGCAGTCGTCGGCCCACAGCCTGGCGGCCCGGACCACGTGCTCGGCGAGTTCGCTCGACCCGTCAGCACCGGGGGCAGCCCACTCCCGGAGCCTCGCGGCGCTGGCGGGAGCGAGAAGATCCCCGAACTGCCCGAGGAACTCACCGACATATTCCTCCGCGTTGGAGTGCGCTGTCTCGATGAGGTCGCCCAGGAAGGATCCCGGTCCGTCCCCGGCGAGTGCGCCGGCGGCCTTGCGCGGATGGGGACGGCCGGCGTCGCGCGCGAACCTGTCCACCAGGTGGGCGAGGTACTGCCTTTGCAGGATCTCCTCTGCGTCGAGAAAGGTGGCAGGCGGGCGGACTTGCCCGTTGATCACAGATAACGGGTCGTGGAGCTTGGGCAGGTGCTCTCCGCGGCCGCGCGCGTAGGCGAGGACGAGTGAGTTCCCGGTGAGGCGGCCGGCGCGTCCTACCCGCTGCAGGTAGGACGATACGGACGTGGGGAGGGAAGCGAGCATAACGCAGGAGAGGTCACCGATGTCGATGCCCATCTCGAGGGTGGGGGTTGCGACGAGGACGTTGGGCGCCTGGGGCGTTTGTACCGAGGCTTTGAACTCGTTCTCAACGCGCACCCGGTCCTCGTCGGGCAGGAGGGAGGTGTGCTCCTTGGCCACCACGCGCTTGGGCTCGCGTGCTCCGTAAAGCTTGAGGTAGAAGTTCTCCTCCTCCGGCTGCCGGGCGAGCCGCCCGGGGCACCGGACATACAGGCAGTGGGCACCGTCGAGCTGGTCCACCACGGTTGCTGAACCTGGCGTGACCGCCCGGCACACGGAGCATGCGAGGAAGTGTCGGCCGGTCCCGAGGTCCTCGCCTGTGGGTGCCCGCAGGAGGATCCTGTCGGTGGGAAGTGCAAAGATCGTGGCGCCGTCCTTGGCCTGCACGGTCTCGAGTACGCACTGGCCGGCGAGCTGCCCGAAGAGGGCCTTGGCCACGAAGGTGGCGTCCGCTTTGGGGATGTTGAGGCACAGCGCGGTCCAGCGCGTGTACCAGCTCTGGGCCTGGGCTATCGGGTCCATGTAGCCGGAGTCGCCGCCGCCGAGCCGCGGAAAGGCGGGTTTGGACCGGCCGGCAGGGAAGGCGGGCATACCCTCGCCGCGTCGTCGGCCGCCCCACACCTTCCAGCGCTGGGCTTTCTCCCCTGCCTCGACCACGTAGTCGTTGAGCCACTGGTGGCGGATGCCGCCCTGAGTGCGGACGCGTTCGACGACGCCGCGCACCCAGGCCAGCAGCGCTCCGTCGTCGGTGAGCTGGTCCTCGAGGCCGAGGGTGCCGGGAGTCGCGTCGAGCGCGGCGCGGGCGGCGGAGAGCATCGCGTGGGGCGATCCGGCGTCGGTCTCGGCGACGATGCTGCCGGTGAGCTCGAGGGTGCGGCCGAGGCGGGACTGGAGCCCGAATTCGAGTGAGGCGTCGAAAAGGACGCGCTTGGCGGCGTTACGGGATGCGCGGAGCCGTTCCTGGGCGCTAGCCTCAGGATCCCAGAAGGCGCGGAACTGCGGCCGGTCGGCGTAGTCGGGGGCGATGAGCTGGTACCTGCGGATGGGCGTGGCGGCGTCCGCGATCGCCGTGTCAACCAGCTGCTTGAGCGTGGCAGCTCCCCCGTCCGCTGCAGCAACCTCGAGCGCGTGACGGAAGGCCGAACGCAGGGTGAGGATGTGCGAGCGGGCCTGGACGAAGCCGGCGCGGTGGGCGGCGTCCTGGACACTGTCAGTGAAGACGAGGGCCTTCTTTTCACCCGAGTCGAGGCCGTCGGCACCGAAGAGGTTGGAAATGCTCACGGAGAGCATGGTGGCGACGGCGCTGCCCAGGAAGCGGAGGCCATCCCCCGTCTGGCAGGCGGGGCAGACCTCGCGCTTGGAGTCGTCGTCGGCTTCCTGGCCGCGAAGCATGAGGACGGGGACGATGCGGCCTTCGTGCGCCTCGGCGGTGTCCTCGGCGGGCGGCTCGTGAAGGACGGCGCGGTTGACGGTGTCGAGCCAGACGAGACTGTCCGCGATCTCGCCCGTCTCGGCTCGGAGGGCATCCTCGTTGGGGGCATGAACGAGGGCGCGGAAGCGGGGGTTCCCTGTGGCCTGCTCGCGGCGGATCTTCGAATCGTCGTTCTCGAGGTCCGTTCCGGTGGGGCCGAGGACGGCGCCCCAGCCGGAGCGGCCGCAGTGCCGGCAATAGACCGCCGGGAGGTAGAGGCTCCTGTCGGTGTGGGGGCCGTCGTCCCCCCAGCGGTAGCGGTGTTCACCGTCCACGGACTTGTCGAGGCGGGAGAGCTCACGGACCCAGAGGTGGGTCTCAACGGAGATGGCGTCGCGGTTGGGTTCGGGGACCGCGCGGACGTGGCTGAATAGGGCCAGGAAATAGGCCATGAACTTGGTGTGCCGCTCTTCGAGCGTCGCACGGCGGCGGGGCCCGCCTGAGGTGTTGAATTCGCCGAGGACTCGCTCGGCGAGGTCGGTGAGGACGACGGCGTCACTCGCCTCTTTGAGCACTGCCCGGGTGAGCGGATGCCGGCGGACGGCGTCGAGGAGATCCGCTGGCTGTCTGCCAAAGAGGAGCTGGGAGACGTGTTCAACGATGACGGTGTTGGGGTCGTCGGCTCCCGCGCCGAGAACCGTCTCGATGGCCTTGCCGGCGTCCTCGATGCCCTCGGCAACGCGGGCGATCTCAGCCTCGGGATCCCCGTCCCAGGCCACACACCATGTATCGATACAGAGGCGGGATTCGGTGATGACCGATTCGTCAGGGAAGGTCTCTCCGAAAACGGTCTTGGCGAATCGGAGCATGGGCTCGGCCTCGCCCTTCACGCCGAGCGTCGCCGACGTCGCGACGGGTGTGATGCGGCCTAGCGGGCGCGCCCGGTCCTCCTCGCTGGGTCCGTGGGGGATGGTGCTGAGGTCCTCCGGCCAGTGGCTCTTCACCGCGAGGCCGAGGCGGCGCAGCAGCAAGGCAACGTCGGTGCCCTGGGCGCCGTCGTAGGTGTGGAACTCATCGAGGACCACGTACTGCAGGGAGGTGGCGGACTGCTCCCAGACTGACGCGTCCTCGCTGCGGAGCAGGAGCATGTCCAGCATCTTGTAGTTGGTCAGGAGGATGTCCGGTGCTTCGCTGCGGAAGATCTCACGGGTGTTGATGAGCCCGGCGGCGGAAACCTTCGTGTGCTTCTGGCCGTCCTTCTGACCCGTGTAGATGCCGGCCGTGATGCCGCCGAGTTCAGGGTTCTCGGTGAGCAGGCTGGCGAGGCGTTGCGCCTGGTCGTTGGCGAGGGCGTTCATGGGGTAGAGGATGAGCGCCTTCATCCCGGTAATGCCGGCGGCTTTGGCCCGGAGGACGTGGTCGATGATCGGGTAGAGAAAGGACTCTGTCTTGCCGGAACCTGTGCCGGTAGTGACCAGGGTCGGTTCCGGCCGCCGGAATGAGCTGCCCACGGTGGTTGGGCCTGCCGAGACACCTGGCTTTGACGTCAGTCTCTGAAAAGCCAGCGCCTGATGGCCGTACGGTGCTAATCCCTTGTACCAGTCGAGGCTATCCCGCCACCCGCCGGCAGCAGGTTCGAAGGGCAGCCTGAGCCGCACGAACGGCCCCTTGAAGATCCCGTCCTGCGAGTCCTCAAGGAATCCCTGCAGGCCGTTACGCGCATCCCGATCTGTGAGGGCGAACGTCGTGGACAGGTAGTCGATCAGCCCAACCTGGAGATCCTCGACCTGATGCGTTGGGAGGAGGACTGCCATCAGCCCTTCTCCGCCAAGAGGTTCTCAAAGTGGGCGTAGGCCTTGCGCATATCCTCTTCACGGTCGTACGAGACGAACGGCGGCTCGAAGACATACTGGGTACCACTTTGAGGATGAATCCAAGTCCTCTCACTCTCCGGCATCTCGGGATTATCCATCAAAGCCTTGACGAGATGAGCCGGAACTTTTCTTCCGTTCACGTCGTATCGATCCGAATTTTCGTACGCCATCAGAACCGAGAATTGAGTCCTATAGATCGCACAAAGATCGTCGATCTCAATGCCAAATTCCAAGGCGGTCAGAACGTCTATGTCAATCATGGCTTGACGGCGATCACGGGCGACACGGATGGCCACGCTTGGGTTCCATTCCCCCAGCCCCAAAGATTCCCAAAGTTCCGCATAGGCAGCTGTTAGCGAAATAAGCCCAGCGAATCGCGGAACGATCAGATCGCTCACGCGTGGATGCTCAATCCTCGGAAGCTGATTAAGCTGCGTCGCGCTTATCTCCGAGCCGGCGGTCACCTTTACAAGAAAATCGACCACTAGCGAAGACAGACTAGCCGCGGTTATGAGCAATGTAGCTGTGTCGTTACGACTCGAAGGCGATGCAGTGCGGACGGCATGAACGTGAGCCGGGCCGGGAGGGATGATGGTCGCGCACATCGTGCGAACGCTGGCGGTTGCAGCCATAGATCGCCATGCAATGCGGTAGTAGTCTCTGGAACTACTTTCGACTCCAGTCGCCGCATCCCGCCATCTCGGGTAGGCCAAATCATAAGAGCCCCTGTCGGAAGAGGCGGTGAAATAAGTTCTGGGAAGAAAGTCTTCAGACAACGCTTCGAGATCGACGTCATCCCAGTCATTGTTACTACGAACTATTTCTCTAGGCTGTTTTGAGAATGGGTTTGCCACGGTGAAGTGGGGTCCTTGGAGAATAACGGAGGACCAGTCTTTCGGAATACTTACGTCGATATCGAATAAGCCCTTTTTACGATCTGCCGTCTCATGCCAGCCACTCGAGTATTGCAGTCCAAGATCACGCACTCGGGACCGCAAGCTGAGATTCTCTAGTACTCTGAAGCTGGCTTTATTGACCGGATACGCTAGGCGAGCTTGCGCTGGAGCGACATCTCCACCGTCTAAAAGTTCAGCCCATACCCTCAGCACCGACTCGTCCACGCGCAGTACGCGCTCAGAATGAGGTCGGATATCCCATTCGCCATCGACAGTCTTGAGGGCGGGCGCCGCACCGCTACTGTCATGGATAAGAGATCGGGTAGCAGTCTCCGGCGTGTATAGGCTTGCGGCCATGATAAATGCCGGATTTCGTCGCATATGTCCATAAACATGGACACCAAATTCGATTTGGTCAGTCAAGTCTTCAAAAATTTTGAGCTTATTTCTAAAGTGCCAATAGCGCCGCAGATGCTGATAAGCCTTCGAGCGCAATGGTGCAGCTTTTCTTTCGGTGAAGTGCGTTCCGGGGTGAAGAAGAGCAACAACCCCCGAGGGAGACATAGAGCGCCAAGCCCGGTCCATAAAAACGCGATACAGGTCAGGCTGTAGTCCCACTAACAAGGGAAATAAGGTCACATCACCCAGAAACTCAGACAGCTGCGGGGTAACAATAGCAGTGTCGATGTAGTACTCCTGCATACCTTGCAGCGCTAGCGTGCTGGCGCGTTTCTGACGAATTTGAGCCTGGGTGGGCTTCTCCGCGAGTTGCCACCATGGGTCACCTTCAGCGAGCAGAGCTGGCTCGTCGGAACGCGGTCGAACCCACGGAGGATTACCAACCTGCACGTCGAATCCGCCCCTTCCGAAGACCGGGGCGAAATCCAATTCCCAGTGGAAGAAGCCGTTGTCGAGGGCCAGCCGCCTGCAAATCTCTAACCACCTGTGGTCGGACAGAACTGCCGCAACGTCGCGAACGTTTGAAAGCGCGGCGTCGAAAGATTCGAGTGTCTCAAGTTCGGCCCATGACGCTTGGGACATGGCGGTAGTCTGTCCAGCTGTATGCCCGTACTTTCGCACTTCAGGACCAGCTCCTGCTGGTGTACCGAGGATGCCTTCCAAAGCCGAGAGCCACTCGTCCATGCTGGGTGGCTCGCTCCCGGATGTCGCACGCTGAGTCAACGGCCAGAACCACAAGGCGTTCCAGGCATCCATTACGAGGCGGATACGACGGTAGGAGCTGTTGGGATCGGCTAAGAAGCTTTCGATTTCGGTTCGTGAAACAGCCTGGTTTGCAGTGGGACCAACTGCCAGTTTGCCGAAATAGTCGATATCTCGACGAGAGCGGATCTCGGCGATCTCGAGCCTGCGAAACGTTAGTTTCCAGAGAGCCTCGACCCGTCGGGAAAGGTTGAGCAAGCGGTCGACCTGCGGCTTCGTTGGCTTCGCGCGCAGGGACTTGCGCCACGCACCGAGGGCCTTCTGCGCGTCGCCGGCGAGGTCCTTGACCTCCTTGGCGTCCGAAGCTGCGCCCCACCCCTGAGCGGGGAGGAGGAAGTGGTGGACCCGCCCGACCACGGCCGGATCGTCGTGGTCCGTTTTCAGCCCGGCGGCCAGTCCGCTGAGGGGGGCGTCCTGCGGCGTCGAGGTGAGCCAGGATTTGTCTCTGACCTGCGCGGAAGAGTATGTCGCGCGGCGGGACCCAATGAGCGAGTTGCCGCGGCGAAGCCGGAGGCCGAACCACGGCGCTTGCAGGCCCGCCACCATGGTGTCCAGCCACAGGGACACCTCGGCGAGCTCCACCGCCGTCGCGTTGAGGTCCACGCCGTGCACCTGGTGCAGGGCGATCTGCGCCTTCACCTTCTGCAGCTCGAGCGGGTACTCGTCGGCGGGGATACGGACGTCGAGCTCCTTCTGCTTCCGTTCGAGATACTCCGCAGCAAGCTGGCGCACGGCTTCTATGGCGAACGCGCCGGAACCCAGGGCGGGCTCGCAGACGGTGAGCGTGAGGATGTCGTCCGCAGGTGTCGTCGCACCGTCCTGGTCGAGCAGCTCTTCGAGCGCCTGGGAGACGACAAACTTGGTCAATACTTCCGGCGTGTAGTACGAGGCCGACTGCTGGCGTTCGCGCCCCGCAAGCCGGAAGACGAAGGTGCCCTTCTCGTGAAGGACGGCCTTGGGCTGTCCGGTGATCTCGTCCTGCGTCATGACGAAATGCTTGGCATCGATCTCCGCGGAGCGAGTCACGGGAACAACCCATGAGCCCTTGGACGAGTCGCCGTCCTTGGCGACCTCGTGGAGGTCCTCCTGCGCAATGAACCCCGTGTAAGACATGAGGCCTTCATACACCGCGCCAAGCTGGTTGACGCCGAGTTCTGCATAGGAGATGAAGCCGCGGTCCTTGCCGCGGGCCTCCTTGCTCAGCAGGAGGTGCTCGAGGACCTTCTGGAGCGGGGCGTTGCCGAGCTTGACCCCGTCGATGTCCGCCGTTCGGGACGGCGAAAAGAGGTCAGCTTCGAGGTTCTCGAAGGTGAGCGCGTCGTCCGCCTGCGTGGGCCGGTGGCCCGTGTTCACCAGGGTGAAGAGGAGGTTGAGGGAGTCGTAAAGATGGGTACCGCGCTTGGCCTTTTCCGAGGTGATCGGGTTGAGAACGAGCTCGCGGATTCGGTCCAGGCCGTAGCCCTGGTCGTACTGCTCGTCGCCCACCGGGATGACGCCCATCTCCGGGGACGCCTCCGCGTAGAGGAGAAACAAGATCCGGTACAAGAAGCGAAGGGACTGCTTGGCGAGCGACTGGCCATCGACGTCGTCGTTCGGCAGCCCGGCTGCGGTCCGGCGGGTGAGAACGTCGTTGGCGATGATTTCGATGGAGAGCCGGATGCCCTCGCGGAGGTCCTTCGAGACGCCCACGGTGTGCTTGACCGAGGACTCGATGACGCCGTTCCACCAAATCTGTTCGCTCGCGTCCGGGTGGAGCGAGTCCTGCCCGAAGACGGCGAGGAAGCGGTCCAGCTCGCCTCCGCGCTTGGTGTCGTTGCGTTCGACGGCGAGCAGGGCGTCCGCTGCGAGGTACCGGCCTTCGGGCCATCGCTCACGCTCTGTGAGAACAAGCCAGCGGCCGGCCATGAGAACGATGAACTGCGGCGGCTCATCGGTCTGGTAGAGCTCGGAGATGAGCTTGCTGGCCGAGTAGTTCGCTTCCTTGTCGTCCACGAGAGGGTTCTGGAGGAGGTCGCCGCGGTCCTTGGCGAGGGCGTCTTCGAGGGAGTCGGCAGGCTGGGCTTCAACGAAGAGGACGTCGTTGTTCGGGGTGGACCAGACGTCATGGGCGAGGAGCTCGGCACCGCTGCGCTCTGCCTTAAACGTGGTGCTCGGGCCATGGAATCCGAGCGCCTGACGAAGGTCCCGGTAGATGCGTGAGGCGTGGCCGGGTTCCTCGGCGAGGGTGCCGAGGTCGATCTGGAGCTGACCGCGGGCCCTCCGGAAGCGATCCAGCGGAGACTCGTGTCCCTCTTTGGACGTATCGTCCCATTGCTTTCGGAGCTTGAGCACCTCGGATTGGAAGGACTCGCCGGCTTTGGTGGTGTCCGTGGTGAAGAAGTGCTCGCTGACGAAGTCCTCGCCGACGACGAACGAATCGAACGAGGGCATCTCAGTGCTCTCCTTCCGCAGGGGTGTTGAGGGGCACAACGACAAGCAGCGGCCGCACGAGGCGGCGGTCCGGGGCAAGTGAGGAGACGATCTCCTGTTCCTGCTCAACGCGTGCTTTGTTCTCTTTTAGGCGCCGCGTACTCATGCCGGGGAGCTGTGCCTGTCCGTGAACTTCGCTCCATGCGTCCGCTCGGCCGTGCCATTCAACCAGCCGATGGTCGGCGGCCTGGGCGGCGGCCTCGAACGTGATATCGAGCGAGCCGGTGGTGTTCTTGACGGCGCGGGCGATGTAAGGCTGGTACGCCCCGGCGTCAGCGACTGGTCCGGTGTTGATCGACTTTTCGGTGAGCCCGATCCCACGGAGGTACTCGGCGAGGCTCCCGATCTGTTCGGGGATGCACAGCTTGCCGCCCTGAGTCGCGAAGAACGCCTGCGAGATGACCTGTCCGCGGCGGTTCATCAGTGTGCCCATGAGGAGGATGCTCGGCTCCTCGACGTCGGCGCGGACCACAGGAACCTCGTTGCCGGCCATGGACGCGAGGGCGCGATCGCTGGCCCATTCGAGGACGGGGTGCAGCGGGCCGAGGAAGTGGGCCTCGGGCCACGTCGTGGCCTTCTCACCCTTCGCGGGGATGGCCTTCTTGGCGGCGTCGAGCTCGGTCTGGCCCTTGTCCAGGGTTGTGGCCAGTTTGAGCTTTTCCGTGACCTTGCGGTCGGCGAGGTAGCCCTGCGGCAGGTGCGCGAGCCGCTGCTGGAGGTCGCGGGGCGGCTCGAGTTCCGCGATCTGGTGGTGCGCATGGACCCTCCAGCTCACCCCTCCCCCGGCCCCGTTAGCGGGTGGCTCCTCGGGGTTGACGAAGGCCTCGTGGAGGGCGTCGTCGAGGTAGTCCAGCTCGCTCGAATAGAGCCCTACGCCGGCGTCCGTCGGCACCCGGGGCGAGCCGCCGCCGGCGTCGGCGGTGAGCTGCTCGAAGAAGCTGTCGAAATCGCCGAAGGCGCCATCGTCAGTGTGGGCCGGGTCGAGGACATTCTCGACGGTGCGCACGACCTGCTCCTCCGTCTGCTTGCCCGCGAGGACGGCAAGGATCGCTTTTTGTTCTGCGTCTACGCTGTGCAGACCCATGAGAGAAGCGACATCATTCAGGGCGCCGTGGGCCACGTGCTCGCGTTCCATGAGGCGGGTGATGACCTTGAGATCTCCGGCGAACTTCTCGTGGTCCGGGTGCAGGAGGAGCGTGGTGATCTGGGGGTTCTTCTTCTGGCCGTACCGGTCGATGCGGCCGTTCCGCTGTTCGATGCGGATGAGCGACCACGGGATATCGAAGTGGATGAGGTGATGGCACTGGCTGTGGAGGTTCACACCTTCGGAGGCGACATCGCCTGTGACAAGCACACGGATGGGTGAGGCCTCCTGCTTGAAGCTTTCGACAATCTCCTGCTGCTCCACGTCGCTGAGACCGCCGTGGAGGATGCGGACATTCTCCGGCTTGAGGCCGAGGTCCTTGGGCAAGTGCCGCTCGAGCCACATGAGCGTGGGGACCCGCTCAGCAAAAACGACGGCGCGCATGCCCGACTTGGGACCGACCCCGATTGTCTTCAGGTACTGGGCGAGCTCCTGGTACTTGGCCGAGGGCTTCTTGAGGGACTCCTCGGTGAGGGCCCTAAGGTACTCAAGGGCTTCGTGCTCCCGGTGTTCCGCTGGCAGCTTCCGGTCCGCGACCTTGCGGAGGCGCTCCTTGACTGTTTCGAGAAGCGCCGCCGGGCTTGAGAGGAAGGCTTTGGCGAGTGTCCACGGGAAGAGTGCGCTGTTGGCGCCGGAGTAGGGGCTGGAACCGATTTGGGGATAGAGCCAGGAATCTGCGATTTCCTGGGCGACGGCGTTCTCGGCAGGACTTGCCGCGATCAGGCGATTGTCCGGTTCGAGGCGTTCCATCCAGTTGGCGCCCACCTCAGCGGCTACCTCGGGACTGTGACGGTGACGGCGGATGATGAGGCGCTGAATGTCGTTTCCGTCGAAGGTGCCGTCCGGGCGAATGGCGGTGGGGTCGAGGAGACGGATCAGTTCGGCGAAAGACTCTTGCTTGCCGTTGTGTGGGGTTGCGGACGCCAGGATCAGGGCCTCGGCGTTGGGAGCAAGGATCCTCGCGAGCTCATTGTTGAGCGTTCCTGCGTTGGTGAGGTTGTGGGATTCGTCGATGACGACGGCGTCCCAGTGGATCTTTTGCAGGTGCGCTTTGTATCGGGCTGACTTGAGCGTGTCGATCGAGATGATGGCGCGCTTGAAATAGGTGAACGGGTTGCGCGTCGCCGGGAGGGTCTGGCGGACCTTCTGGATGCCGGCCGAGTCCAGGCGGACGAACGGGAGCGCGAAGCGGCACCAGAGCTCGTGCTGCATCTGCTCGAGGACATGCCGGGGCGTGACGACCAGGACGCGTTCCGCCCTTCCGCGCCGGGACAGCTCGCTCAGGATCATGCCGATTTCAAGCGTCTTGCCTAGCCCGACCGCGTCCGCGATGAGGATTCTGGGGCGGACGTTCTGGGGGTCTAACGCGCGAGCGACGGCGATGCGCTGGTACTCGAGTTTGTCAGCGAGCATGCGGGTGGAGACAGTGAGCCCCTCATGGTCTTGAGGGATGGGTGTCTTACGGAGCGTGGACTCCAGCCAAAGGCGTGCACGACGGTAGTTGGGGCTCACATCCGCAACTGGGATTGCTTGGGCGGGGTCGACCACTTCGATGTCGTCGATGCTGTGGTAGAAGGCAGCGGTGGTGTCCCGAACCAGCTCGCTAAGTCCACGGACCCTGATGAGGAGGCCGTCGCCGGTTTCCTCAGCTCCAGTAACCAGCCATTCTTCGTCTCGAACGTGAACAACTGAACCGGGTGCGACGTTGAGCTCGATTTTCTCGTTTACTGCAGCTGACACTGTTCCTTGCTTTCTTCTGTCCCCAAAGCTGCCGGATAGCGCATAGGCAGCAGTGACCCGAGGGTCAAGAGACATCTAATCACTCAAAGGTGCAAAGCGAGCAATATTGGCCTCTGAGAAGCGTACTTTTTGCTGGCCGGCCACAGGTAATTGCATCCACCGCCCAGCCATCAAGATCTCGCCCATGTTCTACAGATCCGAACCAACGGAGGATCTTAGGGTTGGCGCTCCAGTGACGGTCTGACCCGCCGTCGCCGAGTCAGTCGTTGTATGAGCGGGCAGACCTGGACGCCGCTCGCCCAGAGCGATGGATTTCCTCACGATTTGGCGCTGCTTCCGGCAGTCGCGAATTGTAGGCCCGCGAGGAGACCGACTGTCAGGGGCACAGACGTTTTCGCGTCTCACGGCTAATCTAATGAACGGACCTGGAGTGCTGTCTCTGTTGCAGGCCACTGGAACAGAGACAGGGGACCGTGGCAACATTCTTCGGACGATTCTCGGAGTCGGAACTCCGAACGGCTAGGTCAAGAGCCATCGATGAAGCGGTCAGCCAGCCTGGGTCGGAGCGGGCTGAGACGAAAGTACGGCTTCGGCTCCGCGAAGAAGTTCGGCGCAGTCACTGCTGGGCACCATTTCGACAGCAAGGCCTTGTCGGCTGCCGTGGCAGCGCATCTGATACCGCCGCTGGCACTTACGTCGGATAGTTCATCAGGCGGGGTAGCCACGACCGGGATACTCGATGGTTGTGACATACCTTGGATCGATACCGACCGTCTGAAAAACGGGGACAGAAGTGGCCAAGACAACCCTGACGCTGCGGGCGCGGACTCTTCGGCTCACGTCACCCGGAACTATTGGTGGGCCAGCCAGGGAGAAAACTACTCGACCGTCATTCAACAGGGCTCGCTTTGGGCTCCACACTTCCGCGCCGACGGGCAGCCCGGACACGATGACTGGCAGGCGTTACACCGCATGATGCCTGGTGACGTGGTCTTTCATTACGCCGCTCAGCAGTTCAAGGCGATTTCCTTGGTCGTAGCAGCGGGAGTGGAATCGGATCGTCCGCCAGGGTACGACGGATATCCTCATGGCACGCTGGTACTTGTTCAGCCCTGCGTCGTCGATATGGAAGTGCGTCTGGACGTCCTCAAGACGGTCTTTCCGCCGGGTGTTGGCCCCATGAACAGGACTGGGAACCCTGGCAGGGTCTACGTAGCCACGATCCCGCCTGAGGTAGGCGGCCCTGACGAACTATCTCAGTGCCGGATCTCTGGGGATGCAGTCTCTCGCACAAACTCGATCAACGGGTGAGCCAGACACCGGCCAGCAGCTTGACATTGAGACCACTGACATCGCTGGGTCGATGTTCCGACGCGCGGAACAGCGCTACCTTAGGGAAGCCCTGCTGGCCCGCTATGGCAATCAATGCGCTATTTGCGGGCGGTTTCTTCCCAAGAACCTGCTGATCGCAGCGCACATCAAGCTTCGTTCGCAATCGAGCCACCGAGATCGTCTCGATTTTGCAGCGGCGGCCATGCTCGCCTGTTCCCTGGGGTGTGATGCACTGTTCGAACGCGGATATCTCACTGTCGACGACGGCGGCCTGGTGCGGACTACTCCTACGGATGACCCCGAGTTGCTGCGCGTGCTGGACAAACTTGGGGGTTCCCGCTGTCTGGCATTTTCAGAGGCAACCAAGAAAAATTTCGAGTTTCATCGTCAAAGCCATAACAACGGCACCAGAGCGCGACGGTAATCGGTCTCCGTCGCGCGCGGGCGTGCACGACGGAGACCGATACCAACTTTCCGGACCGGTCGACCGGGCCGCATCGACTACTGCGCCACGGCAGCAGCTGTGGCGTAGACGTCAGCGGGCATCGGCCGGTGGAGCTTCCATGTGATAGCAATCGGCCTCTCGCCTGCGTGCTGTACATAGTCCACCTGCCCGAGGCACGTGTACGGAACGGTCAGCCCGGTCTCGTCGTCCGCAGTATCCCGCGTAAAGATTAGGATCTTCGAGCCGTGCGAGGCCCGGTCCAGGTACCGTCGGCCAGTTGGGCTTCCGGGTGACGTTGCGTTCTGCGATTCCCAATGGAACAGCTCCGGGCTGATGGCATAGTCCTTGTACATAGTCGTCACCGAGTGCTTCTTGTCATCCTTGTTGAGAGTGACAAAGAAGGCATCGGTAGACGTAGCCGGACACCAAGCAACGCCCTCGCGGTGCTGCACGTTCTTACCCAGCTCCAGCGATCCATATTGCAGGGCCGCCAGGACCTCTTCGCGCCGGTAGGTCGCGTGCGAAAGCAGTGGAACGTGCTGCAGCCCCGCACCGAGCCCTCTGGCGGCGTGCTTGGACGCGGCCACGCCAAGTTTCACGATCTGGCGTATCTCGCTGCAGACAAACTGGTAGCCGCGCAGGTAGTCCAGTCCGGCGTCGTAGGTCTTGAAACCGCCGCCGTCATCCCACAGCGTGTAGAACAGCATCCGGGCGAAAGTCTGCTCGCGCATTCCGAGATCCGCGTAGCGGGGCGCATCGGGGCCGACCAGCATCGAGTAAGCCTCGGCGCGTTCCGGATCGTCCACGTGGATGAGCGCAGCCATTCGGCCCAGGAGCTTCCTCTCATCGGCATCTGAGAGCTCCTGGATCCTCCCGCTGAGAACCGCCTCCAGAGGCGAGAACCCCTCGATCAGCCCCGCTTGGCGGAGGTAGCCGGTCCACGAATCCCTGGTCGAACGGTAGATCGACTTCACATCGTTCCCGGAGTGCTCCAGATAGGCCTCCAGCTCAGTCTCCGCATACGAGGCGATGTCCCGGACCAGCTGCGCCCTGTTGAACCGCAGCTGCGCCTTGATGTTATCCAGCACCACCTTCTGCGCCACCCGGTCTAGCACGATCTGCGAACCGGACGGCAGATACGGGAACTCGTCCTCGACAGCCCTCTCCAGTTCCTTGCGCCCGTAGCCGGTCAGCGCCCGGTACCGCAGATCAAAGCGGAACTCCCGGCGCTGCTGGCCGATGAAGTCCATGACTGTCAGCACCGCCTTGCCCTCGGCACGGCGCAGCCCCCGCCCCAGCTGCTGGAGAAAAATTGTGGCGCTCTGCGTGGGCCGCAGCAGCAGGATCGTGTCCACCTGCGGCAGGTCCAGCCCTTCATTGAAGAGGTCGACGGCGAAGATACAGTTGATATCCCGCCGTCGGAGGCGTTCCAGCGCCGCTGCGCGGTCGGCGTCGTCGGTGCTCCCGTCGACGGCAACGGAGGCGATGCCGGCACGGTTGAACACCTCTGCCATGTAGTGGGCGTGCTGGACCGAGACGCAGAAGCCAATGGCCCGCATCTGGTCGGTGCTTGTGACCTTGTCGCGGAGTTCGCGGATCACCTTGGCAGCGCGGGCGTCGTTGCCGGTGTAGAGGTTGCTGAGCTGGGCTGCGTCGTAATTGCCGCGCTTCCATTCGAGCTGGCTCAGGTCGACGTCGTCAGACACACCGAAGTAGTGGAACGGCACCAGCAGGTCAGCGTCCAGGGCGTCCCACAGCCTGAGCTCACTGGCGGTGCGCCCGTCGAAGAACTGTTTGGCGACGTCGACCCCGTCGCCGCGTTCCGGCGTCGCAGTAAGTCCGAGAAGCTGACGCGGCTGCAGGTGATCCAGCAGGCGTCGGTACGTGGGCGCCATGGCGTGGTGGAATTCATCGATGACGACGACGTCGAAAAAGTCCGGCTCCAGCTGTTCGATGCCGAGCGATGACAACGACTGGACGGAAGCGAAAATATGCTTCCACTCTCTCGGCTTGTGGTCCCCCACGTAGAGTTCGCCGAAGGCGCCGTCCTGCATGACATCCCGGTAAGTGCCCATGGCCTGCTTCAGGATTTCCTGCCGGTGGGCAACGAAGAGCAGCTTCAGATCGCGGCCTGCGGCCTCACAAAGGCGTTTGTAGTCCAAGGCCGCGATCACTGTCTTCCCGGTGCCCGTGGCGGCGACCAAGAGGTTGTGGTTGAAGCCTTTGAGCCGCTCTGCTTCCAGCTCTTCGAGCATCTCCTCCTGGTGGAGGTACGGCTGGACTTCGAGCCCGGTGGCTGCGTCCGGTGCTGCCGTGCGCCGGCCGCCGTTGCGCTCCAGCGCGGCGTCCAGCTTTTCGCCGTCGCGTTCAGGATCATAACTTTGGAAGGCACGCTGCTCCCAGTAGCTGTCAAAAGTGACCTCGAACTTTTGCAGCAGCGTGGGCGTCCCGATGGAGCTGAGCCTGACGTTCCATTCCAGGCCATCGAGGAGGGCGGCCTGGCTGAGGTTGGAGCTGCCGACGTACGCGGTGTCGAAGCCGGAGTTGCGGCGGAACAGCCAGGCTTTGGCGTGGAGGCGAGTGGCCTGAGATTCGTAGTTGATCTTCACTTCGGCGCCGTAGCGGTTGACGAGCTCGTCGATGGCGCGCCGTTCCGTGGCGCCCATGTAGGTAGTGGTGATGACGCGGAGTTTGGCGCCGCGCTCCTTGAACTGCTCGAGGGCCGGCTCGAGCAGGCGGAGGCCGGTCCAGCGGACGAAGGCGCAGAGAAGATCGACAGTATCTGCCGACTCAATCTCGGCACGGAGCTCCGCGGCGAGGTTAGGTTCGTCCTTGCTGTTGGTGAGCAGGGCCGAATCACTCAGCTTCGTGGTGGGACGGCGGAGCTGTCGGCGCTTGAGCGCGTCCGGGCGGTATAGTGCCCGCAGTTGAGTGGGGCCGTCCGCGATTCGGTCCATGGATTCTAGCTCGTCGAGGAGTTTGTTTGCGAGAGCTACACGTTCCGTTGGTCTGGCTGCAGTGAGCGCTTTAAGGACTGCCTCGGCGATGTGGCGGGACAGAATCTCCGGGGCGTCTTCGTCGTCTATTTCAGCGAAGAATGGCTGTAGTTCTCTGACATTATTCAGCCGGTTGTCCAGCAGGTCCGTGTTGAGAATCTCGTACAAACCCTCGGGCAACCGCTCCCCCGTCACTTCCCCAATGAAATTAGTCACTGCGCCAGCATAATTGGTGCTGCGAGATACAACGCAAGGAAGAGGTACACAAAATGAGCAAGGACCACATCTTGCATCCATTGCCCACCTGTCCCTCCGGCCGAATAGCACGAACCAGTGCACCTCCGCCTCCAGTTCTTTGAGGCGTGGAACTACGCCAGTGATGCGAGCCACTCGCTGCATGTGGCTACCGCGACGGATCCTAAGGGCGTCCCTAAGGCTGTATTCTCGGGTTGCGAGATAAAGATTTGAAAGGTGTGAGAGTGCTTCCCTGGATCCAAGGATTGCGACCTATAGAGGAGCAAGACGCCAGTCGCATGTCTTGGATGGAACTCTTCTATAGGCGGTTCGTCGGCCAACTGAATGGCGTTCCTGCCGCCCCAAAGACGGAGCAAGCGGAGGTTCTACTCGATGGGGGACGTCGGCAAACCTACTACTACGTGGGACGTTGCATGCCGGAATACGGGGCACTTTGTGTGGCTCATGATGGACCAACCGCACCCGACCAGCCCACGCGTACCTGCGCCTTTGATACGGGGGGAATGGTACATGGAAAAATTCGCTTGACGCGCAACCTTTCTACAGCTGAGAAAGTGTCCGTCGTTGAGTCCTATTCCTATCAAGGGAACAAATATGAGAGTCCCTTCGAAATGTGGGCTGTGGGGTCTTTCCGCTCGGTGACCAACTACGTTCGGGGCGAACGTCCTTCGCTCAGTCTGGTGCCGGAGATCGAGTTGAGATCGAATGAACCGTTCGCATGGACTTGGGAAGGGCGCCACCGCGCAACTGATCGGAAAGAGCCACTTCTGACACCTATAAAGGTGTATATGCGCAGGGGGCATCCGCGGCTATACAAGGAGTGGCTTCGCCAATCGAGGTTGCTAGATGCCAGGGAGACCGTAGTCCACCTCAGGCAACTTGCACTTGTATTGGAAGAGACGCCAGACCCGGCTGGACAGATGATGCGTTTCCTTGAGAGTAGAGTGACACCATGAACAGCGGTACTTCCGGTTTCGAATTGGTCGGGTTTGTCGCGGACCTCGTCGGCAACGAGGGTCACTTCATTACGGCTGAGGCAGTCATCAAATTCGACGAGGAAGTTTACGTCGCACCGACTTCCTCTGAATGGAGAACACATGACCTCAGGCGTGTCGGTGCCGATCAACGCGACTTTATCTACTGGTTCCCACAAACAAGCTCGATTTTTATTGATGAGGGACAGTCGATTTGGTTGGCTGGTCCTCAATTTGTAAGTAAACTGGCGCAAGCATCTCCTCTCAAGCTTGGAGAATTCCGAAGCCAATTTTTGGCATGGGCAGGCTTTCGAAAGTATCGCTGGACGATCGGAACCGACGCTGGGTTTCAGAGCCTTAATCTAAGACTCGCACGATCAATAGAGCAACTACTACACCAGATTCTGTTCGACTCCAGTGCATCTTCCTTCGGAAACGCTGACATCTTGTACGATCTTTTTAGTGTTCTAGATGTTCCGGGGCGACCCGAGTTCGAACTCACTAAGGCACTTTACTTTGATGAAAAACGCGACGAATACTCCAAGACGTTTGTAATCGAAAATGCTATTCTTGATGGGATTTTTCGAAACCATTGGGCATTTACATTGAAGTTGCGTGCCATGAAAGCCCGTCTGCGGCGTGCGCGATTGCGTGATACTAAGAAAACTAACCCACACCCGCTCAAACAAGGTTTGCTCGCGATAACCAGAAGTCATGAGGAAGTTACGGCAGCGACTGTAGTTTTTGATCGCATTCGTCTGGATATAAGCAAGAGTTTAGCGGCAGGACTTCCTTCTCACGGGAATTATGCGAACGCAAAAGTCAAGATTTTGGCTGCCGCCATGGAAATCGAGACACTTGATCACTCTAATTCTATTCTTGAAGTCGGAACATATCTGCAGATCAAAAATGGTTGGACCGTAAATCGGAATATGTTGATCCGTGACGCCGACATGTGGAAACCAATGACGAAGACAAGAGGCGACTATGGCTCGCAATAGAGACGACGAGCATCCCGAACCGACTGAGGACCAGGGCATCGGAGAACAAAAGCATGGCCGAGGAGATCCGGAACTTGAAAGAGTTGTCGAACAATACGAATTAGAAAACAATGATTACGATCTGTATTCGAAATCTGACGACTACGCGCAGCGACTTGAGGCTTTACACGCCGCATACGCAGCGGCGAATGAGTTCAGTCAGGGTGACTTCGTGCAGTGGAAGCCCCATATGCGAAACCGCCGGTTTCCGTTTTACGGCCGTCCGGCCGTGGTTGTCGAAGTCCTGGATTCCCCTCTATCACAGACTGCAGATGGGGAGCTTTTGGATGAGCCAGCAAATATACGGCTCGGAGTGCTGCATCCTGACGAAGAGTTCACTGTTCATCTCTTCAACAGCAATCGATTCACAACCTGGACTGGAGCTAAGGCCCCCGATTAGTTCCAAATTTTGAACAGTATGGGACCTTGCAACTTGGGCCTGCCGATGTGCGATCTTCCCGCGCATCGGCAGGCCACCACCAAATCGCGCACCGCACGTCCCCCGGGGCTGGCTCTGCATGAGCAGGTGTCTTGCACTTCAGCGCACGTGCACTGTGCGAAATCGGCACATGTCAAGCAAACAGGGTCGAACGCATTTGGCCACCCTTCGGCCTCGTGAAGGGTCAAGCACCTAATTCAGTCCATCAGAACCGGCCGCTTGGCACGCTCCGAAGACTCGGCAACCGGCGCAACCTTGCCGGAACGGTGGTGGAGCCAGTTCGCCACCGCCAGAAGCGCCACGAGTGCGAAAGTGCTCAGGAGCTGGGGACGGGAATCCTCGCCGATGAAGCCCACCGTGAAGATCGCCGCGAGGATGAGCAGGCCAAAGCACGTGAGCCACGGGAAGCCGGGCATCCGCAGGGGAAGCGCCGTTCCCTCGCGGTCGGCGCGGAGGCGCAGCGCGAGCTGGGCGAGGAGCGCGGACGTCCATACCAGCAGGCAGGTCGAGCCCACAATGTTGAGCAGCACGGGAAGGACCTTCTCGGGGAAAGCCAGCTCCAGCACAACCGTGACAACGCCGAAGGCGACGCTGGCGAGGACCGCGATCACCGGGACCCGTGCCTTGGACACCGAGGCGAGCACGCGTGGTGCTTCGCCCCGCTCCGCGAGAGAGTACGCCATCCTCGACGCACCGTAGAGGTTGGCGTTAAGGGCGGAAAGCAGTGCTGCGACGGCCACCAGGGTGATGGCGGTGGCTGCACCGGGCATGCCGGCGGCCTCCAACACCGCGGCAAACGGGCTCTTCAACCCGGCCGAACCCACGGGAACCACCGCCGCGATAACGAAGATCGCACCGATGTAGAAGACCAGGATGCGCCACAGCACCGTCCGGACTGCTTTCTTCACGCTGCGGGCGGGCTCCGCGGTCTCGGCTGCCGCCACGGACACGATCTCGGTGCCGCCGAATGCAAAAGCCACCACGAAGAGTGCCGTGGCGATCCCGGCGAAGCCATCGGGCGCGAATCCGTCGCCGGTGAAGTTGGCCAGACCCGGCGACTGCACGCCCGGCAGCCAGCCGAAGAGCAGCGCCGCGCCCACCAGCAGGAACCCGACGATTGCTGCCACCTTGAGCAGGGCAAACCAGAACTCGAACTCACCGAAATTCTTCACACTCGTAAGGTTCACGGCGGTGAGCACCACGATGAACACGAAGGCCATCAGCCACACCGGCAGGGCCGGGAAGATGGTGGCCAGCAGGCCTGCCGCGCCGAGCGCTTCGGCCGCGATGACCACCACAAGCTGCAGCCACCAGAGCCAGCCCACCGTGGCACCGGCCACCGGCCCGTAGGCCTTGGCGGTATAGACGGAGAAAGCACCGCTGTCCGGATTGGCGGCGGCCATCTCGCCGAGGGCCCACATCACCAGGATGATGAGCGTGCCGGCCACGAGGTAGGAGATCAGCACGGCCGGGCCGGCAGCCTGGATGCCGGCGCCGGAGCCGATGAAGAGGCCCGCGCCGATGGCGCTTCCGAGCCCCATCATCGTGAGCTGGCGGGGTTTGAGTGCCGCGCCCAGTGCGCGGCCAGACGTCTTTGTCTGTTGTTCCATGGCTAGTCCTCTGGTTGTAGGTGGAACGGATGGGGGTTTCAGGTCAGTCGATTGTCGAGGCTGCGTGCGCCTCAAGGAGCCGGAGCACACGATCGTTGGACGCAGGGCTGGCAACGGTGATCCGCACGCCGTCCCCCTGGTACGCCCGGACCAGGATGCCTGCGCGGTCAAAGGCGTCCACCAGCCTCGCGCAGAGATCGTCATCCGCACGGATCCATAGGAAATTGCCCTGGCTGGCCTGCAGTTTCCAGCCCTGGGCTTCCAGCTGCGCGGCCATCCGTTCGCGCTCCTGCCTGACCGCGGTGACCCGGGCTTCCATCTCCTCTCCGGCGTCCAGGGACGCGATGGCCGCCTTCTGGGCCAGCGCGCTCACGGAGAAGGGAAGGGCGGTCCGGCGCAGTCCCTCAGCGATGCCTGGAGCCGCCACGGCGTAGCCCACGCGCAGCCCGGCAAGTCCGTACGCCTTCGAGAAGGTGCGCAGGATGCAGACGTTCGGGTACTGGCGGTAGAGCGCCAGGGAATCGGGGCCGCTGCCCGCTTCGGCGTATTCCACATACGCCTCGTCGATCACCACGAGGATGTCGGAGCGGACGGATTGCAGGAAGGCCTCGATCCGTTCGTGGCTGATCGGCACACCGGTGGGATTGTTGGGGGTGCAGAGCAGGATGACCTTGGTGCGCGCCGTGACGGCCGCGGCCATGGCACGGAGGTCGTGGCCCTCCGCGCCGTCCAGCGGGATGCGGACCGGCAGGGCTCCTGCCAGCTCAACCAGGATGGGATAGGCCTCGAAGGAGCGCCACGCGAAGATCACCTCATCGCCGGCGTCGCACAGGCCGGTGATGACCTGCTGGAGGACGCCGACGCTGCCGGGTCCCACCGCGACCTCCGCGGCAGTGACGCCGAGGTGGCGGGCAAGCCGTTCGCGGAGTTCGACGGCGGCGCTGTCAGGGTAGCGGTTCATCGTACCGGCCGCTGCGGCCACCGCAGCGGCGGCAGCGGGAAGTGGCTCGAAGTGGCTTTCGTTGCTGGCGAGGGCCGCGATGTCCGTGCGGGCGCTGCGCCGGCCCGGGACGTAGGGCGGGAGGCCGGACACAGCGCCGCGAAGCGTGGGAAGCGCGGTATCCGGTGCGGTCAGGAGTTGATCACGGGTCATGAGGAACGATCATGTTGTGACCCGGCCCACAATGCAAGATACGCTCAACCCATTGGGACTTCTGCTCAACTTCTACTGTCTGTGGTGAAAATATGACCATCCCGAACCCCCGCACCGTGGATTCGCTCGACGGCAGGATCATCCTGGCCCTCGATAAGGATCCGGAAGCCAGCGCCCTGGCACTCTCGCGGACGCTCGGCGTCGCACGGAACACGGTCCACGCCCGGCTGGCACGGCTCGAGCGCAGCGGCGCCCTCCGCTCCTTCAGCCGGAGACTGGATCCCGCCGCGCTTGGCTATGACCTGATGGCCTTCCTCTCACTGTCCATCAGCCAGACACGGACAGGTGCGGTGGAAGACGGGCTCGCCGCGATTCCGGAGGTCATCGAGGTGCACGCCACCACCGGGGACGCGGACCTCATGGCCAAGGTGGTGGCCCGCAGCACGGCCGATCTCTACCGCATCACCAACCAGATCCTGGAAATCGAGGGGATCCAGCGGACCAGCACGGCCATTTCCGTGCTGGAACTCATGCCGCCCCGCTACGACGGCCTCCTGAGCCGGCTGTCGGAGCAGGAATCCCGCCCTTCCAGCTAAGGACGGGTGATGCGCGCCACACGTGGGCATATTTTCACTTATACCCACATACTCCTGCCAAATATCCCAATCAAACTTGTCGCTATTGCCTATCTGCTGACCAGCCCACAAGCTTCCTGCATGACTTCACTTACCGTCTCCGGCCGCGTGGCGCAGGTTCTCAGCAGCTATCTCAGCGATGTCTTCGGCGTTATGGGCAACGGAAACGTCTACTTCCTGGACGCCGCGGAAAAGCTGGGCCTCCGTTTCTCCCCCGTCCGCCATGAAGGCGCCGCCATCGCAGCGGCCGACGCCTACTACCGGACGTCAGGACGTCTCGCAGCAGGCACTACCACCTACGGCCCCGGCTACACCAATGCACTCACCGCCCTCGCGGAGGCGGTCCAGGCGCAGATCCCCGTGGTGCTGGTCACCGGGGACGCTCCGAGCACTGGCGCCCGGCCGCAGGACGTGGACCAGGCGGCAATCGCCGCAGCCCTCGGCGCGGCCACCTTCACCGTCACCCGCGACGCCGCGGGCGCCATCACCCGGCAGGCGGTGGAATACGCACTCACCAAGCGGACCGCCGTCGTTATTGCCATTCCCTACGACCTCGCGGCACTCGAGGCTGCGGACGAGGAACTTCCGGCGCCGTCGGCACCAAAGGTGACGGACGACGTCGACGGCGGCCTTGGGCAGGTGGCCCGCCTGCTCGCCGGGGCGAAGCGGCCGCTGATCCTCGCCGGCCGCGGTGCGCATCTCGCCGGCGCCGACCCGGAGCTCCGGGAGCTCGCCGACCGCCTGGGCTCGCTGACCGCCGGAACCGCCCTGGCGCTCAATCTCCTTCAGGGCGAGGGATACCTCGGCGTGGCGGGCGGCTTCGGCACGGACACCGCGGCCGGGCTCATGGGTGAGGCCGATGTGGTCCTCGTGGCCGGGGCCAGCCTGAGCCCCTTCACCATGCGGTTCGGGCACCTGCTCGGCCCGGACAGCACCGTCATCCAGATCGACACCGCCCTGCAGCCGACGCACCCCCGGGTGGATACGTTCGTCAGCGCGGACGTGAAGTCTGCTGCGGGACACATCCTGAGGATGCTGGACGGCCCGGCCTCGCCGGACGCCAGCCGCGCAGAAGCCTGGCGCGCGGAAGCCCGCCGGCGCCTGGCCGAGGGGCCGGCGCACCATCCAGGCTCCGCGGAGACGCCGGACGGCAGGCTGGACCCGCGCACCCTTGCCACGGCACTGGATGCGGTGCTGCCGGAGCGCCGCACGGTGGTCCAGGACGGAGGGCACTTCGTCGGCTGGGCACCCATGTACTGGCGCATCCCGAGGCCGCAGGACCTGGTCATGGTGGGGACCGCCTACCAGGCCATCGGGCTGGGTCTTGCCAGCGCCGTCGGGGCGGCCCGCGCTGTGGAGGATAGCCGCACCCTGGTGCTGGCCTCCGGCGACGGCGGTTTCCTGATGGGCCTGTCCGACCTCGAATCGCTCATTGGTGCGGCGGCCAGCGCCGTCGTGGTGATCTACAACGATGCCGCCTACGGAGCCGAAATCCACCAGTACGGCTCCCAGGGCCTGACCGAAAAGCCCATGCTGATCCCCGAGGTGGACTTCAGCGGCATCGCCCGCGCGCTCGGCGCCGAGTCGGCGATCATCCGCTCACTGGCGGACCTTTCCGTGCTCAAGGACTGGATCGATGCCGGCGCCAGGGGAACCTTCGTGGCCGACTGCCGGATCACGTCGAGCGTCCGGGCCCCGTGGCTGAGCGAATGGATGGAGGCCTCGCAGGCCGCGAAGGCGGCGGTGGCGGTGTAGCTGCCCGGCTGGCACGAAAAAAGGAGGCCGACGACGACACCCAGTGTCGCCGTCGGCCTCCTTCTAAGCCCGCGGTGGTGCTATCCCACGCAGGGCGCTGGGGGCTCTATGCCGCCGTTGGAAGCGATACGTAGCTGCCCTCGATGACGCTGGCGGCAACAACGGGAGTGCCGTCCACTGTGACATAGCTGCCCCGGGTGACGGGGCGCAGGTTTCGGCCGCCAGCGACGGTGACATAGCTTCCCTCGACGCCGACGGGGACGCTGCCGGCGGGGAGAGTCACGTAGCTGCCGCCGCGCACTGCGGTGTCAGGGACAGTGCTAGCGGTAGCGGCCTGAAGGGTGGTTTCGGTGGTGGATGAGGAGGTTTCGGGGCGTTCGGTCAGCAAAGTCATGGGTTCTCCGTGGGGTTTCGGGATGAGTGCCATACAGGTTCTTGTGCCGCTCAAGCAGGAGGGCGGTTGCGCGTGATGTCGCTTGCCCCGCTGGCCCGGGTATGTTCACCGGTGCGGTACTCAAGGGCTACGGTGGCCTGTATCTAACTTTACGACTTATTGTGAGCTACTCAAAATAAGGTGGGAAGGCTCACGTTTTTACGCGAGGCACCTACGACTACGTCATCCCTACCTCGGCGCGGCATCACATAGCCGCCCAAGTAGGCATTTCTCCCCTGTTCGCCGTCCGATGCCGGGACTATGCTGATCCGCACATCAACGTCCACCGCCGTCAAGGAGCCGTCATGGCCGGGTTTGTGCAGATCATCGAATTCAAGACCTCCCGTATCAAGGAGATTGAAGAACTGGGCCGTCCCTCAAGAACCGTAGGGAGCGCTCCGGCCACGTTCCGCCGGATTGTTGCCACGGCGGACAGGGACCACCCGGGCACCTACTTCACCATCGTCGACTTCGAATCCTTTGAGTCGGCGATGGAGAACTCCGGCCGGCCGGAAACGTCGGAGTTCGCTGCCAAAATGGCGGAACTGTGCGACGGACCCGTGATCTTCCACAATCTGGATGTCATGTGGGAGGACACCGGAGACGGCGCGGGCAACGGCTAGCCAGCTTCAGCAGGCCGCCTGACGGGGCGCGGGCGCAACCTTCCCGGAACGGTGGCGAACCCAGTTCGCCACGGGTGTAAGGGTCCTGCTGAAACAACCTAGCCTTGGAACATCGGATACAAAGCCTCATCTGCTGTTCCCAGGCTCCTGTGTCCGGTTAATCCTTGAAAACCACCCCGGAAAGGCATGCACCCATGCGGATACTCGTCCTCGGAGCCGGAGCCACAGGCGGGGCGTTCGGTACGCTCCTGCAGGAAGCGGGACGGGATGTCACCTATTTGGTGCGTCCGCGCAAGCAGGAGGTCCTTCGCCGCGACGGGTTACGCTTCATCTCCCCCACCGCTGACCGGACGCACCCGGTAAAAACCATCACCGCCCCGGACGGGTCAGAGGCCTTCGATCTGATCCTCGTCACGGTCAAAGCCACCGCGTTCGAGGGCGTACTCGGCGAGATTGGCGCTTTCGTCGGGCCTGGAACGAGCATCATTCCCATCCTCAACGGCATGGCCCATGTGGACCGGCTTGAGCAGTTGTACCCGGGCCAGGTGCTCGGCGGCCTGGCCCGGATCGTCGCCACTCTTGAGGGCGATGTGGTCCGCCAGCAGATGCCCCTCACTTCCCTCACGGTGGGCGGGCTCAACGGAAATCCTGTCCCTACGGATGTTTCCGAAGCTCTGGACGTGCCCGGCGTCGACTTCTCGGTAGTGGACGACGTGGCCGGCGCCCTGTGGGAGAAATGGGTATTCATCGCGGCCGCAGGAATCGTCAACTGCCTGTTCCGGGCGCCGGTTGGACGGATCATCGACGCCGGCGGGCGGTCCAGGATCCTGGAGGCCATCAGTGAAACCGAAGCGGCGGCGGCGGCGGCAGGACATCCCGTTTCCGACGCCGGTCATGCACAGGCGGTCGGTATCCTGACTGAACCGGGATCGGCGTTCACTTCCTCCCTGTACCGGGACCTCAGCGCAGGGCTCCCATCGGAAGCCGAGCACATCCTCGGCGACCTTGCCGCCAGAGCCCGCAGCTTCAACGTCCCTACGCCTCTGTTGGAGCTCACCCTCATCCAGGTCAGGGCCGGCCTTCCAACCTGAACCACTCCGGCGCGGCCAGCACGCGGCGGAGTCAGCGACCGGAGCGGGCGAGCTGATCAACCGGCGACGCCGTGCTCGTCTCGCTGCACCGGAGGACCGGACAAGACTGCCGCATCACATCGAGCGTCCAGGCCCCGTGGCTGAGCGAGTGGATGGAGGCCTCGCAGGCGGCGAAGGCGGCGGTGGCGGGCTAGTTGCGCACCTGCAAGTCCACCCACACGAGACGGTGGTCGCTACTCGGGAACGGATAGACGCCGGTCAGCCGTGAGAGAGCGTCTGCCTGGGTCGGCCAGAAAACACCGGATCCGAGCACCGTGGTCCTGCGTGAGGGCAACACGTAGTCAGCCCGCAGGTTTCCCGGCGCGGTGTCGGCGAAGTCAGCGGTGTCATAGCGAGGGTCACCTTCATGGGTGGCGTTGGCTCCGCCCTGCAGGGCCGCCGCCTCCACGGCACCATCAGACGCTGGCTGAGGGTCGATGATCTGCTTGGAATCGAGGAGTTGGTTGATCGCGGCATCCACGGAGTCGCCGTCGAACGGGTCCGCGTTCTGGTCACCGACGATGACGAACGGTTCGCTCGGCAGGAGCCCGCGCTTTTTACCCTCGTCGTCCACGATGTACGATGAATTGCCCGGGGTGACGTAGTCAGCCCAGAACCGGATCTCATCGTGGTTGCGGCGACCGTTCCGGTCCTCAGCACCGTCAAAGGTTGGCGGTGTCGGGTGCGAGGCGAGCACGTGCACCGTTTCGCGGCCGACCTTCACCGGGACATCCCAGTGCGACTTGCTCGACAGGCGCACCACCTCGAGCTCCTCCGGGGAAAACCAGTCGGCCGGTTCGGGCGTCGCCGCGTTGTCCGGCAAAAGCGCCCCTGGCATGTCTTTCCACAAGAAGTTCTGGAACGTCCTCACGTTCTCCGTGTCGATGGGGTACTTCGACAGGATGGCCATGCCGTATTGACCCTCGAATGCACCGAATCCGAAGGCGTCGTCGCCGCCGGCGACTTGGCCGTTGTTATTGAGGTCGAATCCGCTGGGGATCCCGGTGTTCGACGGCGCTACGTAGGCGTACGGGTAGTCGACCGGATTAGCCCCGCCCTGCCCGATCGCCAGGTAGTTGTCGCGGAACAGATCAGCGGCACGCATCCCGGGCACGTAGTCGAACTCATTCAGCAGGATGACGTCGGGGTTCGCACGCTGGATGACCTCGGCAACAGTGCGCGCCTGCTGGTCGTCCGGAGTGCTCAGATCGGCCTCGAGTTCGCCGGCGCTGGCCCGGTTGAGCGACAGGTTGTACGTGGCAACCCGCAGGTCCACCGTGTGGTCCCTTTTGGGCTCGGCTTTGGGATCGGCGGCGGCCGGAACCCCGCCGAAACCAACGGCGAGTCCGCCAAGAACAGCAGCGGTGACGGCAGCGGTGAATGGGCGTCTCGTGGACATGGGACTCCTTGGCAACGGAAATGTGGCGGTAGGAACGACGGCGCGTTCAACCTATGCCTCGAAGGTGACCACGAGAAGTACCTCAGGCGAACGGAAATGGCATGGAGCTGATTCAACCGCGCTCATGGAGTAGATTGGCGCCGGCGCCATAGTAAACGCACAGGTCCACCACCTAACATGTCCCACATGAAGGCTGCCCGGGACGCCCGCTCTGCCGCCGTGGTGATCAACGCCGGATCACGCCGCGGGGCGGCACACGAACTTGCCGTAGACACGATGCGCAAGGCAGGCGTGCCGATATCCTCTGTCCACCCTGTGCTGTCGGGGGCAGACCTGGCCGGGACGCTCGACCGGGTGCTGGCGGACGGGCACGACCTGGTGGTTGTCGGCGGCGGCGACGGGACTGTGTCCTACGCCGCCGGTCGCGTTGCCGGCACCGACGTTATGCTCGGCGTTCTTCCACTGGGCACCGCCAACGACTTCGCCCGCACGCTGGAGATACCCAACAAGCTTGCCGAGGCCTGCGCCACCATCGCAGACGGGAAAGTAGTGGACATCGACCTCGGCCGGGCCAACGGTGAGCCCTTCCTCAATGTCGCGTCCGTGGGCCTGTCGGTGGCTGTCACCGAAGCACTCAGCCCCCGCCTGAAGCGGTACATCGGGCCATTGGCGTACAGCATCGCCACGCTAACGGCTTATGCCCGGCACAAGGCGTTCCGGGCCCGTCTCGAGTTCCCCGACGGGGACCACGAGCCGATGGAACTCGACAGCCTGCTTCAGGTGGCCGTCGGCAACGGCCGGCATTACGGCGGCGGCAACACGGTCTCCCCCACGGCAGGGATCGACGACCACACCCTCGACATCTACGCGATCCTGGCGGGGCCACTCCGGGAGCATGTGAGTATCGCGCGGTTGCTCAAGGACGGAAGCTTCATCAAACACGACCGGGTGTACCACCTGACCACCAGACGTGTCCGGCTGGTCACCGACCAGCCGCTGCCGGTGAACCTCGACGGCGAGATTGCGACCGCCACGCCCACCGACTTCACCGTCCAGCGCAACGCCGTCCACGTCGTGGTGCCCCAGAGCAGCAACAGCGCGCTGTTCGACGGACCGGGCGCCGCGAACTGGCCGTCCGTTTGAAAGCTCACTAGCTTCAAGAAAGTCGTCTACAACGCTGAGCAACAGCAAGACCGTGCTGTTGCTCAGCAACTGGACGGTTACAGGGATAGACAACGCCGGGGCACAGCAGGCAGTCGAAAAGACAGTAGTAGTTCACGTAACGAAGTAGTGGCCGCTCGTCCCCAAGGTCCCACCGTGCAGTGCCTTGGGGCTTGGTACTCTCGGCGATGCACCAGGACGCCGGCTCGACGTCGAGCGCAATTATTGGGGGACGAATGATGTCAGCTATCAGGGGTTTTTGGGCGCCGGGTCGGCGGTGATGGCCGTGTTTTTTCCCCAGGGGTTGTCGAGGTCGCAGGTGACTAGGACGACCCTGCCCGGTACGCGGTTCCAGATTGGGGCGGTGTTCAATGTCGCCTTGTCGTAGGTCTCGACGGCGGTGACGATGTAGTCGAGCGTGCCGGTTTGCGTGCTGAGGGTGAGGCCATCCCCGGGGTTTGCGTTCGTGCCGATCCGGTTGAAGGGTGCGTCTTCGCCGATCCAGCGGTGGCCGACGATGTATGTGGTGTCAGTGGATCCGGTCCCGGGTTTGCCGTAGTTGGTGAGCCAATACCCGTCTTTGGTTTCCGGCGGTTCCACTTTCCCGCTGGCGAGGTCTTGGGGACTGGGGGTCAGGGCCAGGACGGCGACATCCGCGTCCGCGCCGGGGTAGATCAGCCGCAGCGGTGCGGCCGCTGGAGGCCACGTTTGGGTGGGGGTGGACGGTGGAATGGCCAGTGATGAAGGCGTACTTGCCGCGTTGAGTGGGCTCTGCATTGTGGTCTGCGTGAGCGGATGGGGCGCGACCGTGGGTTGCTGGGAGGCCATGCCGGCAGCTGTAAGGCCCAGGATGGGCAGCGCCGTTGCCGCGGCCATAAATAGGAGCGTGGAGCGCCAGGGGTTGCGGCGGCCGGGCGGCAGTGTCGACGGGGCTGTGTTCATGAACGTCGTGTGCTGCGTTTTCGGAGCGGTAAGAAGCCGAAGAGCACCGCTCCGATGAGACCTGCGGTCAGGCTGAAGGCCACCATCCAAGCGCATGCGGGCTCACGTTGGGCGGCGGTCTGGATGTTCAAGCCGCGGGCAGCAGTGCCGCCAGAGACGGGCAGCGACGCGGCAGATGCCGTGCTGCTATCCGTCGTGCTGCCGTTAACAGACGGCGGAGACGGAGTGGCAGGCGTGGCCGTGCTGGTTGCCTCCACCACCGTGAAAGGCAGTTGAAGAGGTCTCGCGCGTACGTCATGTGAAAGCACGAGGAGATAATTCATCGCACCGATGGGGGCCACAACGGGCACAGCGGTGGCGAGATTGAAAGTTCCGTCCTCCGCGACGGTTGCCGGAGCGAACGCGATGTAATTGTCGAAGTATCCGCTTACGGTCATACCCGGGGGGTAGCCGGTCCCGTTCACGGTATAGGCGTCGCCGGGGGCCGCGATGTAAGTGGAGAGCGTGACGGCGACATGCCAGAACTCAAGTTGATTCGGCGGGGTCCGCGTTCCTGTCACCGTCACAACGTGCATGCCCAATGCGGCACCGGGGGGAACTGGGGCGTTCAAAACGAACCTCCCGTCTTTTTCCACCGTGACTTGTTTCAGCATCACGGCGTCGCGACCGAAGGTCGCGGTCACGGTTTCACCCGCGATGTACCCGGTGCCATACACGCCCACGGCCAACTCATCAACTGTTGAAAAAGAGGGAGCCACCGTGGCTGGCGTGACAGTGAACGGTAGCGTCTGGACGGTGGTGACGTCCCCTGTCAACGTGACGGCCTGCGTGGCCACCGGGGCGTTGAAAGGCACAGTGGTGGGGATGGTGAAGGTGCCGTCTCCGGCAACCCGGACCGATCCGATCTCGATGCTGCCCAGCAGTGCCGTAACGTTTTCACCCGCGGAGTAGCCGCGCCCGAAAATCATGAGCCAGGACCCACGGACTCCCGAGCTTGCCGAGAGCGAAGCGCTCGGAGGGGTGGCGAGGACAGTGAACGAGACCGTAGTGGGCCCCGGGGACAATGGGGCCATGACGGTGATGGAATGCGAGCCCGGTGCGGTACCGGCGGGCACGGTAACGGGCGCGGAAAGCGTGCCGTCCGAAGCGACCGAACCATAACCCAAAAGCGCACTTGGCCCGGAGCTGCCGAAGTCCAGGTACACGTTGAACGAGTCGCCCGGGACGTAGCCGGACCCGGAAACCGTGACCGAGGATTCAGCGTATACCGAGCTGGCGCTGAGGGTGATGGTCGGGGCTGCAGACACCAACGCCGGGTGGGACATGAGCCGTGCGGGAGTACCCGGCGTCGAAGCGTCGGCCGCCGCGGCGCCGGCACTGGAGCCCGCTACCAGCAGGGCAGTACCGGCTGCCGCTGCAAGCCAGGCCCTGGTACCTGTCCTCTTTTTCATGCTTCCCCCATGCGCCAGGGATTTCGCTCTTCCATAATTCCCCCTGAAAAGCAACGAACGGCGACGTGGCCAGCATTGGCCTGCCTGATGCTAGCACTAAGTCTTCGTAGAAATCGGGTAAATTTAACCGAGGAATTGTTCGGCCCGCAGAGCCCGGTTCCAGCCCCCTCCTCCTTGAATGGAACAACTCCCCCATGTCCTCCGCGACTTCCGCGCCGGCGTCCCAGCGTTTCCCGCTGGCCGCCATGATGGTCCTGGCCACCATCGCCTTCACCGCCATCACCACCGAACTGCTTCCTTCCGGCCTGCTCCCCCAGATCAGCACCGGCCTGAACGTCTCCGAACCGGTGGCGGGCTACCTCGCCGCCGCCTACGCCGCCGTCATCGTGGTCACTGTGGTGCCCGCCGCACGTCTGCTCGGCAAAGTCCCAAAGCGTCCCCTGCTCGTGGCGCTCGTGCTGACGTTCGCGCTCAGCAACGCCATGGTGGGCCTCGCGCCCGACTTCACCTCCGCCATGATCGCCCGGCTGGTGGGCGGCCTGGCCCACGGACTGCTCTGGACCACCATGGCCCCCTACGTCGCGCGTGTGGTCCCGGCTGCCAAGGTGGGCAAGGCCCTGGCCATCGTCTTCAGCGGCAACAGCCTGGGCCTGGCCATCGGCGCCCCGATCGGCACCGCACTTGGCGGCTTCCTCGGCTGGCGCGCGTCGTTTCTGGCCCTCGCCGGCTTCAGCCTGGTCCTCGCCGTCCTCGGGTTCTTTCTGCTGCCGTCCGTCCGGCACGTCGCCGGCGAGGCCCGCCCCTCCCTCCGCGCGGCCATCGCCCAGCCCGGCGTGAAGCCCGTGGCCATCGCCTGGCCGCTGCTGGTCCTGGCCCACTTCGCGCTCTTCACCTACATCGCCCCGTACATCCGCGACGCCGGCCTGCCCGACTACGCCATCACCCTCTCCCTCACCGTCCTGGGCGTCTCGGGCCTGCTGGGCATCTGGATCGCCGGACTCACCGTCGACTCGCACCCGCGCCGTTCGCTCCTGATTACGACGGCGGCGATCGCCGTCTCGATGCTGCTGTTGCCGTTTGTGGGCGGCAGCCTCGCCTTCGCCCTGGTGCTGATGTCGGTGTGGGGCGCCGGTCTGGGTGCCATCGGCATCTACAACCAGTCGGCCATCCTCCGTGCCGGCCGCGAGAACAAGGACGCCGCCAACGGGCTCACGGTCCTGACCATCCAGCTGGGCATCACCATCGGCGCCCTCTACGGCTCCGCCGCCCTGGTGGTGGCCGGACCGCTGCTGGTCCCGGCCGCCGCGGCCCTCCCTGTCATCGCCGCACTGGTGATCGCCTCGGCCGGAAAGACGGCGGCGTACCCGCCCGGCCCGCGCGAGTCGGTGTGGAAGAACCCGCGGCCCATCGAGGAGCGGGCAGGCGCGCGCTAACTCGATCTGACGACGCCGCTTGCTATACCTAGAACTGCTATGCTCCAATGCCTTACAGTTCTAGGTATAGGAGGTGCCATGCGCATCGATAAGGACCTGGTCGCCGCGTCGGCAACCCCGCTCGTGCTGGGGATACTGACGGAGGGCGATCTGTACGGCTACGCGATCCTCAAGCGCGTGAGTGAGCTGTCGGGCGGGGGCATGCAGTGGACCGACGGCATGCTCTATCCGCTGCTTCACCGGCTGGAACGGCTCGGCTACGTTTCGTCGTTGTGGGGCACCTCCGAGGCCGGGCGCCGGCGCAAGCACTACGCGATCACGCCGGCCGGCCGGGATGCACTCGCCGACAGGCAGGAGCAGTGGTCCGTCGTCGCCTCGGCACTGCGCCAGGTGTGGCAGACGGCCCAGCAGCCGCCCGCCACCGCCGCGGGATGGGCATGATGGAGCCGCACGCGGAACTGGAGGCCCAGATCGAACAGTGGCGCGGATATGTCCAGCGCCGCCAGGCGATCTCCGCCGCCGACATCGATGAGCTGGAGGACCACCTGCGCGGGCAGATCGCCGACCGCCAAGCGACCGGGCTCGATGACGAGGAAGCGTTCCTCGTCGCGATCAAGCGCCTGGGCAACCTGGACGCCGTCTCGCGCGAGTTTGCCCGCGAGCACTCTGACCGGCTCTGGAAGCAGCTCGTGCTCGTCCCGGAAAGCTCCGACGACGGCGGGGCGCCACCGTGGCGCGAGCTGGCGGTGGTTCTCGCGTTCGCCGTCGGGGCGGGCATTGCGGTCAAGGCCGGACTGGCCTGGCTCGACGACGGCGCAGCCCAGGCGCGCAACCTCGGATTGTTGGTCTTCCCGTTCCTCGCCGGCTATTTCGTTTGGACCCGCCGGCTCACGCCGCGCGTGGCGGCGATGCTGCTCGTCCCCTTCGCCGCGCTGGCGGTCGTTGTCAACGTCTACCCCTTCGCCTCCGGCGGTTCCACCGAGCTTCTCGCCATCCTGCACGCCCCCATCGCCCTGTGGCTGCTGGCCGGGGTGGCGTATGCCGGAGGGAGGTGGCGTTCCGACAGCCGGCGAATGGACTTCGCCCGGTTCACCGGTGAGCTCGCGATCTACTACACGCTCCTGGCGCTGGGCGGCGCCGTCCTGGTGGGGCTCACGTTCGCGGCCCTGCAGGTTGTCGGCGTCGACTTGGAACCCATCCTGGCGGAATGGATCCTGCCTTTCGCCATGCCGGGGGCACTTATCGTCGCCGCGTGGCTCGTCGAGGCCAAGCAGAACGTCGTCGAGAACATCGCCCCCGTCCTCACCCGGGTGTTCACGCCCCTGACGGTCATCATGCTGCTGACCCTCCTGGGCGTATTCGCGGCTGCCGGCGGACTCACCGACGTCAACCGGGACCTGCTTATCCTCATGGACGCGATCCTCGTGCTGGTCCTGTGCCTGCTGCTCTACTCAATTTCCGCCCGCGATCCGCTCGCACCGCCCAGGCTGCCGGATGCGCTGCAGCTAGTGCTTGTCGTCGCGGCCCTCGCAGTTGACGCCGTGATGCTGACCGCGATGCTGACCCGCATTGCCGAATTCGGTTTCAGCCCCAACAAGGTCGCAGCCCTCGGTCTGAACCTCCTGCTGCTGGTGCACCTTGTCCGGGCGGCCTGGCTCGCCCTCGGATTCCTGCGCAGGCGGCGCGCCTTTGCACAGCTCGAGCGCTGGCAGACGCGGTACCTGCCGGTCTACGGGGCCTGGGCCGCGATCGTGGTTGTGATCTTCCCGCCGCTCTTCGGCTTCGTCTGATTCACAGCCCAAGAGCAGCACGAGCGCATTGTTCGATTGACCGGGCGCCGCGAGCGGGCCGCCTGGTGGCTAGGAGGCCGGGCCCTCGTCACGTTTCGTCGGCCGATAGCCGGCAAGTTCGGCGCGGATGTCGCCCTCCTCGTGCCCGCCCTTCTTCTTGCCGAATGGCAGCGCGTTGAGCAGCGGATGCACGATCGCCATCACCACGAGGCCCCAAGCGAGTCCGACGACGGCCGAGCACAACGTATTGACGAGCCAGGCAAGGAAGCCGCCCACCACCGCAATCCCCTCGAAGGGGTGCTCGAGGATATGGACCAGGTCATAGGGCGCGTGCCAGCCGAGGTCGTGTGCTCCCTGCAGCATGATGTGGCCGCCCACCCACAGCATGGCGATTGTCCCCACGAAGGTGATCGCGGCCAGCACGGCGGGCATCCCCTTGACGAGCAGCTCGCCGATGCGCTTGGAGCCAGCGGAATCTTTAGCGGCCAGGTGCATCCCAATGTCGTCCATCTTGACAATGAGTGCGACGGCACCATAGACGGCCACCGTGATCACCAGGGCAACGACCATCAGGATAATCGCCCGGGACAACAAGGAGTCCTGGGCCACCTCATTCATCGAGATAACCATGATCTCGCAGGAGAGGATGAAGTCGGTGGTGATGGCGCCCTTGATGACCTTGGCCTCGGCCTCCGGACCGCGTTCAACCGCCGGCGCATCTTCCTCCGCGGTGTGGTGGCCGCGGAGCTTGTGCCAAACCTTCTCGGCGCCCTCGTAGCAAAGATAGGTGCCGCCCAGCATGAGGATGAACGGGATGGCCCACGGGACGAAGGCGCTGACGAGCAGCAGGGCCGGCAGGATGATCAGCAGCTTGTTCCGGAGCGAGCCCCAGAAGATCTTCTTGATCATCGGCAGTTCGCGGGACGGGTCCGCCCCGGACACGTACTGCGGGGTGACGGCGGCGTCGTCGATGACCACGCCGGCAGCCTTGACCCCCGCCTTGGCGGCTCCAGCCGCGACGTCGTCCACCGAGGCGGCCGCTATGCGGGCCAGGGCTGCGACGTCGTCCAGCAGGGCGACGAGACCGCCGCTCACAGATCGGCCCCGTACTGCCCGAGGGCGGACGGCTGAGTGTGGATACCTAGGTCAAGGCGCGAGATTGGCATGCTCCGAGTCTATTGCGGCGGACAGCCGGCCGAACAACCCCGCGTAACCTCCGCTCCGCGTTTAGCCCGGGGGCGGCAGCTATTCGAAGCTGCAGCTAAGCGCCCTTCCGCTTCCACGCCACCGCCAACCCCAGCACCACCGCGCCCAGCCCCAGCATCACCAGGACCATCAGTCCCCAGTTCTCCTGGTTCACGCCTGGCCCGTACAGCACACCGATCAGCACTGTCGCCGTGATGGCCCCCAGGTAGCGGCAGGTCTGGAAGATGCCGGCTGCCACTCCCCTCTCCTCCGGCTGGGCGGACACGTACAGGCCCTGGTTCGACGCCGTGCTCACCACTCCGTACGGCACACCCATCAACGCGGTCAGCAGAAACACCAAAGGCGGCCACAGGGACAACGTCAACGACCCCAGGCCAGCCGAGGCAACCAGCAGGATCAGCGCACCGGCGATCAACACCGAACGCACACCGAACCGCTCAATCAGCCGTACCGTCACCGGGGTGACCAGCACGGACATCGCCGCCAGGGGCAGCATCAGCAAGCCCACCAGCCCGGCGTCGTAGTGTCCCGCCTCCTGGAGCAGCTGCGGCAGGCCGAAGAACGCGAAGTAGTAGACGCCGCTGAAGACGACGAACACGAGATACACCAGCAGCAGCGGCCGGTTCCGGCCGAGCAGCCGCAGGTCCAGGAACGGCGGGCGGAAGCGCAGCTCCCGCCACGCGAACAGCGCGGCAATGAAGGTCGCCGCGCCCAGGAGCCACCAGCGGTATCCCGGCATCACGTTCAGCAGCGCCATCATCGCGAGCATTAGCGAGGCGACAAAGGCCAGGATGCCGGGGATGTCGGAGTCGCGGATCAGGGTGGAGAGCTTCCCGGTTTCGCGTCCGGCATCGGCCGGCGCCGCCCGATGCACCACAATCAGCGCCAGCAGCGCGAGCGGCACGTTGACGGCGAACAGCGCCTGCCAGCCCAGCAGGCTCACCAACAAACCGCCGACCACGGGTCCCACCGCGGCCGCTGACGTGTTCGCCATCTGGATCCGGCCCAGCGGGCGGGTGGACGGCAGCTTCGCCAGCCGGCTCAGTTCGGTGACCATCACGACGGCGGACGGGTACGCCGTCGCGGTCCCCACGGCCATGAGCGCGCGGGCCACACAGACCAGGGCGAAGTTGGGCGCGAACGGCGCCAGCGCGCACGTCATGGCCACCAGTGCCATCCCGAACGTGAACAGGCGGCGGGGCCCGAAGCGGTCCGCGAGCCTGCCCATCAGCGGCTGTCCGGCCGCGGACGCGAGGTAGAACGAGGTGATCACCCAGGTGACGGTGGCGACGTCGAGCGCGAAATCCTCCCGTAGGACCACCAGCGCGACGGCGATCATGGACGAGTTCAGCGGGTTCAGGGAGGTGCCGAGGCTAAGCGCGGCGATCGCGAGGCCGGGACGGGGTTTGTTCGTCACGTCCCCAAGTCTGGTGCATCGTTGCCTTGGGTCACGAACCTACTCGGAGGCGCGTGGCGAGTCGAGCTCGCCGGCAATCTTCTCCTCCAGGGCCGCCAGCGTCGCTTCGGGCAGGACGATCAACCCATCCAGCTCGCGCCGGGCGCGCCTGTAGGCCGTCTGCCGCTCCGCCGGGGTGGCGGCATTGTCCGAGGCGATGTTGAGCAGCTTCCTGGCCGTGGCCAGCCGCTGGCGTTCGGGCCCCGTGAAATTGCTGTCTTTGATCCGCTTGGCTTCCCGCTCCGCGACGTCGAACGCCAGCTCGAAGCTGTGCACGGCCGCCCGGTACTCCGCCAGCCGGGCCGCCGTCGAAATCTCCTCCGGCTCGGCCGGCCGCAAACCGTCGGCCTCCCGCTTGGCCCGTAGGAAGGCCACCGTGAGGGGTTCGCGCACATCTGTCATGACCGGGAAATCGATGAGTTTCCCCACGTCAAGCTCATAGTCCAGCCACCGCCGGTTTACGGCGTCGTGCGCTGCCACCAGCGAGAGGACCGCAGCCTGGCTGGCCTGTTCGGCCTGCACCGCCTGGTTCTTGAGTTTGTAGAGCTCCACCCGGCGGCGGTGGCGGCGTTCGCTGGCCTTGGACCACTGCCGGGCCCACCCGCCCATCACTGCGCTCAGCGGAAAGACAAGCCACCAGTAGTGGGCGACAAAATCGAAGAAGGGATCCACAGATTCATCGTCCCACCTGAGCGCGCCCACTGAAACGCATTTCCCGGGTCACGTGTTGGTGGGAACGGCATCCAAACCCGTTGACATGTGACTAAATGGTCACCTATTCTTAAGTCGTGGACGCCGTATTCAAGGCCCTCGCCGACCCCACCCGCCGGGACCTGCTCGATGAGCTCTTCCGGGAAGACGGGCAGACCCTGCACGCGCTTGAAGCCCGTTTCGAGATGACCCGCTACGGGGTCATGAAGCACCTCAAGCTACTGGAGGAAGCCGGCCTGGTGGTCACCCGCCGTCGGGGCCGCGAGAAACTCCATTTCCTCAATCCGGTGCCCATCCGGCTGGTCCACGACCGCTGGGTCAGCAAATATGCACAACCATGGGCCGCTGCCCTCAGCGACCTCAAAACCAGATTGGAAAGTCCCATGGAAAAGATCTTCGAAATCTACATCAAGACCACTCCGGAACGGCTCTGGGAAGCCATTACGGACAGCGATATCCGCAGCAAGTACCAGTTCGGCAACAGCATCAAATCGGACTGGACCACGGGCAGCCGCTTCGAGATGGGCAACCCGAAGGCCGACGGAGCGCTCCTGGGCGAGGGTGAAAACATCGAAGTCGATCCCCCGCGCCGCCTGGTCCAGACAATGCGTGCCCTGTGGGGCGAAGACGTGAAGGCCGAAGGCACCTCCCGCATTACCTGGGAGATCGAACCGGTGGGCGATTCCTGCCACCTCACAGTCACCCACGACCAGCTCCGCGAAGGTGCCAACGACCAGCTCTACGGCGGCTGGCCGATGATCCTCTCCGGCCTGAAGACCTGGCTGGAAACCGGCGAAAAGCTCACCACCCCCGGCTCACTCATGTACACCTGAGGCGACCGTCGGCGCCCAACCCGGGCGCCGCCGTCGTACTCCCCCGCGCTACTTTTCAGGTCCCGCGTGCGCCGCCCTAGCGGCCTCATAGCCGGCGCCGAAGGGCAGCGTGGCCATGTCCAGCATGGGGTTATCGTCCTGGGTTGCCACCAGTTCGCGGGCAGCCTTCTCCGAATCCACGCTGGGCATCGACCCTGGCAGGTGCCTCCGGGCGGATTCCGGCAGGAAGTAAATGGTGACCGCAGCGATTGCCGAGGTGGCCATGAGGTAGTACGCGGGCATCATGTCGTCGCCCGTCACCTGGATCAGGCTCGCAATAATGAACGGGGTGGTGCCGCCGAAAATCGCCACGGCGAAGTTGTAGGCGATGCCCATGGCCCCGTAGCGGTGGGCCGTGGGGAACAGTGCCGGCAGCGCCGAGGCGAGATTGGCAACGTAGAACGTGACAGGGAAGGCGACCAGAGCAAGGCCGGTGAGCGTGGCCGGGATGCTTCCGATATCGATCAGAATGAACGCGGGCAGCGACAGAACCACCGTGCTGATGGCACCGATCCACAGCACGGGGCGACGGCCGATCCGGTCCGAGAGATGACCGGTCAGCGGGATGCACAGGGACATGGCCACCAGGACCGGGATAGTCAGGAGAGTCCCGTTGATCTCGTCGTACCCCTTGTTGGTGGTCAGGTACGTGGGCATGTAGGACGTCAGGGCGTAGCCCACCGTATTGGCAGCGGCCACGAGGATCATGGCCAGCACTATCCTCTGCCAGTAGGCCTTGAAGATTCCCACCGGGCCCATGGGGCCGAGCACCTCACCGGTTTCGGGATGCCTGGCCACTTCGGCCTCTGCCTCGAGGGTTGCCTGGAACGCGGGCGATTCCTCAATTTTCATCCGGAAGTAGATCGCGATGATGCCGAGGGGCCCGGCGATCAGGAACGGAATGCGCCAGCCCCAGGCCTCCATCTCGGCCGGGCCCAGGGTCAGCTGGAGGTAGGACACCAGCCCGGCACCTATGGCAAAGCCCAGATAGCTGCCCATGTCCAGGAAGCTGGCGAAGAAGCCGCGGCGGTGGTCCGGGGAGTGCTCACTGACGAACGTAGTGGCGCCTGCGTACTCGCCACCGGTGGAGAAGCCCTGCACCAGCTTGGTGATCACCAGCAGCACGGCAGCCCAGATGCCCAGCACCGAGTACCCCGGGAGGAGACCGACGGCGAACGTCGCCGCAGCCATGAGCATCAAGGTCATGGCCAGGACCTTCTGGCGGCCGATCTTGTCGCCAAGCCAGCCGAAAAAGACGCCACCCAGGGGGCGGGCGATAAACGTGGCTCCGAAGGTTCCCAGCAGGAACAGGTTCTGCACGGCTTTGTCGGCTTCCGGCAGGAACACCGGCCCCATGGTGGTGATCAGATAACCGAACACACCGACGTCGTACCATTCCATCGTGTTGCCGACGATGGTCCCGCCGAGTGCTTTCCTGAGGGTCCGGTGGTTAACGACATTGACGTCTGAAACGCGGAGACGGCGTTTCTTGAGGGGTTGCTGGGTCATGGCCGCCCCACCTCCAGATTGAGGGGGCGTATCAGCTGGCATACAGACACTTTGGTTCCTCCGATGGAGGTCACACGCCACCGACGGATGGCGCCGTCTTTGGCGCTGGACTCACCGCGATGGCGAAGCCCAGGTGTCCGGCAATCGTGTCGGGCTGTCGAGAAGAGTCGAAGGTCCGATCGTGGGGAATGAACGCTGGGTTCAGCCCTGTCCCAATGGGTCATGTCGGCTCAATTTTGGTGCTCCGACCATTTTTGCACCGCCGCCCCCTCACATCAATCAAATTCAGTGAGAAACCCGTTCATCAGGGGGCTGTTCCGGGCGCGTGACTACCGGGGAACAAGCCGCCACAGGGACGTGACCTCGGCCGTGCGCGCCTCGAACAGAGGATCGTCGCGGTCCGATGCCTTCGGATGCGATGGCTTGGTGTCGAGCCGTTCCATCACCTTCAGCCCAGCCGCGTTGATGGCGGCCAGCAGATCGTCACGCGAGCGCAGGCCAAGGTGCTCGGCCAGGTCGGAGAGGACAAGCCAGCCCTCACCGCCCGGCTCCAGATGGTCGGAGAGTTCGTTCAGGAAGCGGAACAGCATCCTGCTCCCGGGGTCGTAGACGGCGCTGTCCAGGGTGGAATGCGGCGTGGCCGGGATCCACGGCGGGTTGCACACAACGAGCGGCGCCCGTCCGGGCGGGAACATGTCGGTCAGGACGGCCTCAGCACGGTCCTGGACACCGAGGTTCCGGAAATTCTCACCGGCACAGGCGATGGCCCGCGGTTCATTGTCCGTCCCGATCACGCGGTGGACGCCACGGCGCGCGAGGACGGCAGCGAGCACCCCGGTGCCGGTTCCGACGTCGAACGCCAGCGTGTCGGAGGGCAGCGTCGCGGCGGCCACGAGATCCACATATTCACTCCGGGTGGGGAAGAACGTGCCATAGTGCGGGTGGATGCGGCCCTGCAGGGCATCGACGTAGACGCCATTCCGTCGCCACTCGTGGGCGCCAATTGCCCCGACAAGCTCATGCAGGGACACAACGGAAGATTCGCCGATATCGCCGTACGCTTCAGCGGCGGCCTCCCGGATATCCGGTGCGCGGCGCAGCGGCACCACCGGGCCCGGATCAAGAGGAATCAGCAGTAGGCCGAGAATGCGCGCACGATGCGAGCGGGACTGGCGATGCCGATAGAACTTTTCGGCCGGAGTTCCTGCGATCTTCTTTCCGGCGCCTACCCGCCGGTCCATGGCGTTGAGGATCTGCCGCGCGTTGTGGAAGTCACCGTGCCAGAGCATCGCGATCCCCTGTGACGCCATCCGGTTCGCCTCATCGGCCGTGAGGGAGTCGGTGACCACTTCGACGCGCGCCGGCGCCGGTCTGCCGTTCGCCGAACGCCATCGCGCGGTCATGCTGACACCAGCCTCGACCCAGGTGACGAGGGCGGGCTCATCCACCGCAGCTGTGCGCGACGGCTTGACGGCCGACGTCGGGATTCCCACGGGAGCTGGCGTGTCGGTAGTGATATAGATCCATTCCAAGAGTCCGGGGGGCCGATCGGCGACTGACGATTGTGGCGGTGATTCCACGGCGTGGAAGGCGACGGCCCAAGATTCCGGACCGTCATCCGGCCGCGAACCGAGCTTGGTTGATGGCTGCTGGAACCATTCACCCTGCATTGTCAGGATACAGGTGGGCCATGGTCGCCACCCGCCGCCCGACCCGGGCACGTGAGGCGACCGCCGGCGCCCAACTCGGGCGACGCCGTCGTACTCCCCCACGCCAAGACACGGATGCATTGTTTTCCACCTGGCCAGGCCATACGGTGAAGGGACGGTCAGCCGAAGTGCAGGTGCGGGCATGCGAGCTATTTCCTGGTCAGCGCGCTGTCTCCTGTTGTGCTTGCTGACCGTGGGGGTCCTCGGCGGCGCCACCACACCGGCACCGGCACCGGCCGGCCCGCCGGCCACAGGACCCGCGAGCCCCGAGCAGACCTACGACGCGCTGGACACCTTCCTCCGGGAGCAACTGGACACCCTCGGGATTCCGGGCGCAGCCATCGCCGTCGTCCGGGACGGCGTCCAGGTGCACTCCGCCGCATTCGGCCGGGCCGACGACTCCGGGCGGACCATGACCGCCCGGACGCCGGTGCTGCTGGCCTCCACCAGCAAGTCCCTCACGGCCATCGCGGTTATGCAGCAGGTGGAGGCCGGCCGGCTGCGGCTGGATGAGCCGGTGCAGACCTACCTGCCTTGGTTCAGGCTGAACGACAGCCGCTCGCATGCCATCACGGTCCGTCACCTGCTCCACCAGGCCAGCGGCATGTCGTCCAAGGACACGGCCTTCGAAGCCTCAGACGCGCAGGGCCCGGACGCTCTCGAAGAAGGGGTTCGGGCCTTGGCCGGCTCCGCGCTGGCCGGTGAACCGGGCGAGGCCTTCCACTACGCCAGCGCCAACTTCAACATCCTGGGCCTCCTGGTGCAGACAGTCTCCGGCCAGCCCTTCGGCGAGTACCTGGAGCAGCATGTCTTCGGGCCGCTGCAGATGGCCCACAGCCATCCCACCCAGGCTGCGGCGCGCGCGGACAATGCGGCCGCCGGCTACTCGCTGTGGTTCGGCTCGTTCTGGCGCCAGACCGACGTGCCCGCACCCACCACCGGAATGCCGTCGTCCACGCTTTACGCGTCAGCCGAGGACCTCGGCCACCAGCTGATCGCACTGCTCGACGGCGGACGGTACCGCGATGCCCAAATCCTCCGGCCCGAGAGCGTGGCGGCGATGTTCGAGCCTCTCGTGCAGGTGGACGGGTCCAAGGGGTACGCCATGGGGTGGTTCACCCGGCCGCTCGTGGAGTCCGTCGATCCCGCAGCACAGCCCGTCCCCGAGCAGGACTTGCCGCTGCTCCTGGAGCATCAGGGGGAATGGGGCAACAGCCACACCTACCTGGCGATGGTTCCGGAGTCCGGCCTTGGCGTCGCCCTGGTCATCAACGGCAATGACACCGCCGCCCCGTCACGGCTGAAGGCCATCGACACCAACGTCCTGCGGATCCTCCACGGGCGGTCTCCCGTGCCCGCGGTTGTCTTCGAGGACTGGCTGCAGCGTTACAGCTGGGCCGTGTCGCTGGCCCTGCTGCTGGCGGAGCTGTTGAGCCTGTGGCTGGCGCTGCGGTTCCTGCTCCGGCGGCGTGCCGCGCCCCGGAAGCGCTGGGTTCCGTTGGCGTGGGGAGTTGCTGCTCTCGCCTTGGACGGGTTCGCCCTCTGGCTGTGCCTCGTCTACGCCCCGGCCCGCTTCGATACCCACCTGTTCGTCATCGTCCGCCAGTTTCCCGACGTTGGCATTTTTCTGGTGCCGGTCCTTTTCCTGACCATCGCCTGGCCGATCCCGCGGACGGTGTGGCTGCTCGCAACACTGTGGGTGGGGTCCCGCCCGCAACTGGCCCGTTCAGACTCCGGCTGGCGCGGCGTGGCCTAGAGTGCAGCGTTCGCCGTCAGCGGGGCGCTGTCGTGGGCCACATTGACGGTGACCCGGCCCCGAAACGGCTCAAACCGCGGCGTGCCCATGTCAAAGTGCCCCAGTTCGGCTACTCGTGCAGCTACGGGGAAGTCCAGCGCGGTGATGCGGCTGAACATGCTCAGCACTCCCTGGCCTGGATCAGCCCTACAGCCGACAGCCGCGGACACCTTCCAGAGGAAAGGTATCCGCGGCATTAATCGTCCGATTCGCTTACTTATCGCACCCGATTCCGTCGCGGTCTCTGTCGAGGTGCGTCCCATATCCCGGCGTTCCGGCATAGATCGGCGCCGCACCTGCTGCGCGTGCCGCAGTGCAGTTTGCGTAGTACACGGCTGCAGGCGCCTTGACTGCCGGGGCTGGTGCAGGTGCGGGTGCGGGGACTACTGGAGCTGGCTTCGCTGCCTGCGCCGCTGCCTGATCTGCCGCAGCCTTGTCCGCCACAACCTTTGCTGCAGCAGCCGCCTCTGCTGCCACTTTGTCGGCGGCGGCCTTATCTGCCGCGGCCTTTTCCGCCGCAGCTTTCTCAAGGTTCTTGACGCCGAGGTGAACGGTGGAGCCCTTTGCCACCTGGGCGCCTTCCGTGGGGTCTTGGGACGTCACCTCCCAGTTCTTCTCTATGATGATCGACTTGCCGTCGACCGTGTCCGCAGCCTCGACCTTGAACCCGAGATCTTCCAGTTGATCTGTGGCTTTGTCTAGGGTCAGGCTCAGCACCCCTGGAACAGTGACAGTCTCAACAGCCACTGCGTCAGCGCTTGAAATTGCTGAAGCCTGCTTGCCACTGCATCCAGTCAGGATGAGGCCGGTAAGCACAATTAATGTCAGTGTCTTCTTCATTTTTCCCCCTCGGAAAATTTATGAAACGGTGGAGTGATTGGGCGTGGCTAGCTCTCACAAGCCACGCCATCGGAATCGCGGTCTAGCCCCGCCCGGTAGCCGGCCTGTCCGGCATAGATCGGCGCGGCGCCGGCTGCTTTGGCAGCCGCGCAGTTGGCGTAGTAAGTGGCGGCCGGCGCCGCAGGAGCCGGTGCAGGTGCCGGCACAACCGGCACAACCGACACGGGAGCAACCGGAGCAGGGGCAGGCGCCACTGCCACCGGGGCAGGCGCAGGAGCAACCGGAGCAGCTGCCACCGCCGGTGCAGGGGCCGGCGCCGCGGCGACTGGCGCCTGCTCGTTTGTTGGTGCGAGCTGGCCGGAGCAGTCGGCAAGGATCCTGGCCATCGCGTCGTGCTCCGCCTGGGTGACCCACAGGCTGTACGTTGCCTTCACCGAAATCTGCCGGGCCACGTATTCGCACCGGAAGCCTTTGTTCGGCGGCAACCACGTGGCGGCGTCGCCGTCGCCCTTTTTCATGTTGGTGGGACCGTCCGTGGACTGGAGGTTCAGGGGGTCATTGGCGAAGGCCGTCCGCTGCTCCGTGGTTAGCTGCTGCGCGCCTTTCTGCCAAGCGTCGCTGAGTGCAACAACGTGGTCGATCTGGACGGCGCTGCTGGTGGCACTCCCCCGCAGGAAGCTGATGGTGCTACCCGTGTAGGGGTCCGCCAGCGTTCCGGACTGAACCTTGCAGGGCACGCTGTTGGTGTACGCGATCCCTGTTAGGTCGCGTTTGAGCATGTCGTTACGGGTGTCGCAGCCATTGCGGTCAACGTCCATCCACGCCTGCCCGAACAGCGCGCGGTCATATCCGGTCTTGGGCGCCCGGCCCTTGACGGGAAGGGCCGCCAGCAGGTCGATCGCCTTGGTAGCAAACGCCGGCTGCGTCTTCGGAGCCGTTGCGCTGACGCCGTTCGCCAGGGCGAAAGCCGTCTCAGGATCGAGCGGGGCGCCCGTCGCCTGCGCAGTTGGAGCGGACGACGGCGTCGGCGAACCTGCGGAAGAGGCGCTCGCTGTGGCGGTTGCTGGTGAGGCATTCCATTCTGAGGAGGCTGCCTGAAGGTCATCCGCACTCGTCCGCGGCAACGCGGCGGCACCGCCGATGAAGAGAGCAAAGGAAACCCCCAGTGCGATGGCCCCTGCCTTCCGCTTGGCCGGGAGCCACGCCCAGGAACGGCGTCCAGTCGCCATGACATACAGGCCAGTGATGGCTGCCGAGATGGCCAGGACAACCAGGGCGCCCCCGAACCCGCCGCTGAAGGCACCAATAATCATGAAGAGGGCTGTGATGCCGCCGACGACGAACGTCGAAGCGCGTGGCCTGCGGGGCGGATTAGGTCCGGGCGCAGGAGCAGATGGTGCTGACCCGAAAAGGGTCTGATCGTTCGACATTCTTTTCCCCAATACGGCCGGGTGCTTAGCCTGACCCATTCCTTGAAACTTCACGTAAATGCCGAGCCTATTTCTTGGGGAGCTGGGGAAACCGAAACTTCGACGAACCTCGCACAACGTTGATTGAGTCTTGAGCCGATCTTGATCGGAGCTCTGCCGCGCAGGATCATTTCTGACGCATTAGCTGAAAACCGGGACATAAATCTCGAAGGTGATAGGTGCTGCCCAAGCCGCGCACCGCCGTCGTAAATTATCGATGGCGCGTGGATTTCCACCTCTTATCGCTATTTCGAACTCACTGCAGTACTTTGGGCCTACGCCGTGCGAATAGGGTGCTGTTGGGCACCGTTATTCCGGCCGCCAACTCTCGGAAACTTCGATTTGCGCATAAGGCTGGGGGTTCCTGGACTGACCCAACCCCGGGCGCGCGAGCGCACAGACCAGAGAGCAAAACTCATGAAAACTGCAACCATTCCCCGCTCCCGTCAAAGCCCCCGGACCCGGTGGCTTGTACCCGCCGCCCTGATCTTCCTCAGCCTCGTCCCGGTCATCGCCGGGGCCGTGCGCCTGACCGATCTCTCGGGAGGTCAGATCACGCCGGATAACGCGCGGTTCTTCGATTCGCCCGTCCCCGTACTGATCCATATCCCCACCGTCACCTTGTACTTGGTGCTGGGGGCGTTTCAGTTCGTACCCTCACTTCGCCGGGGCAAGCGCGGCCGGGCAAGCTGGCACAAAATTGCCGGACGCATTCTTGCCCCCACCGGCCTGCTTGCCGCCCTGTCCGGTTTGTGGATGGCAGTCTTCTATGACCTCCCGCCCCTGGACGGGCCGCTCCTGCTCGTCCTACGGCTGGTCTTCGGGTCTGCCATGGTGGCGTTCATCATCCTGGGATTCATCGCGGTGCGGCGACGGAACTACGTCCGGCACAGTGAGTGGATGTCCCGGGCGTACGCCATCGGCATCGCCCAGGGAACCATTGTTGTGGTGACCATTCCCTGGATCCTCCTGGTGGGACCGGTTGACGAACTGACCCGGGCCCTAGTGATAGGCGCATCATGGGTCCTCAGCCTGGCGGTGGCCGAATACTTCATCTACCGGCGCGCCCAAGCACCCACACGAACGCCCCGCCCTTCCGTCCGGCTGGCTTAGGCACGGCCGGAAGCTGACCGTAGTCGGAAGCGGAAAAATTAGTAAGTGCGCTTACGGATTGGGATCTAAACTTAATCATGGACACGATCCCGGCGGTTTTCCTCGTCATCGCGGCAGCGTTCGCCTGGCTGGGCGTGACTCTAGTCGTTATTCTCCGGTCTCGGCACCGTAGGAGTGCATCGAGGCCGGTACATTCGGCGCATCCCACGGACCAGGCTCACGTCCGTACCGGCATCCGCTGGCGCCGCCTCCGCCGGATCGCGGACCAGAACACTGGAACTTCGGCGAGACAACGTGGCCTGAAAGTCAGGAAGGTCCGCCGGTAAAGGCTTCCACCGATAACCGCGGAGGCGACCTTAGGCACCCGGCCCAAGCGCCGCCGTCGTACTTCTACGCTCCTCTTCCACCGCGTCAGGACACGCGGCGGAATTCCCCCGGCCGGAGCTGGACGTGGATGGGCAGCACCAGCTGGATGTGGGTGTCGCCGATGGGCTTGTCGAGCAGCTCGTTGATGGAGGTCTGCCCTTCCAACTCGCTGTGCTGGTTTTTGCCCATGTATCGAGCTTATGTGCGCCACGGCGGGAGTGAATCCTAAGACACGCGGCATCCCCGCTGAAGACTCGTCCCGTACCGCGGAGAGGTGCGGTACGGACATCACCTAACTCGAAGTAAGCGGCCGAGATGTCGCGTTTCCGCAGCTAGGCTATGCGTGTGTCTGCAGCCATGAGATCGGACCTCCAGTTCGGCGTAATCGTTCATGCCGGCCGTTTCGCCGCCATCATGCTGGCCCTTTGGGTGGCCCCCGCCCTGGGGATTGGTGGCTGGTACATGGGCCTTTTTGCCAACATCATTTGTTGCGCCTACGCAGTGGCTCTGGTCAGTTATTACCGGCTGTGGCGCGTCATCGGCGTGCGCGTACTGTGGCGCGGCCGAACGGCGGCCTTGCTGCTGCTGGTCCCCCTGGCTGAAGCCCTGATGTGGATCCTCCCCCGGGGATTGGTAGAGCAACCTCCCGGCTGGGGGCTGTGGGCATTTACGCTGCTGCTGGTGGGTTTCAACGAAGAGCTGATCAGCCGCGGAGTGGTTTTGAACAGGCTGCGCCGTAGCTTCAGGGCGTACCCTGCGGTGATCCTGACCGCTGCATTATTTGGGTTGCAGCATCTGTCCGCTTTCGCCACGACTGGACGCGACACCTGGGACATCCTGTCCAATGTCGCCGTCTCGGCCTGTTACGGTTTCGCGCTGGCGGCATTTCAGTACCGCTTCGTGTGGATCTGGGCGCTCGTGCTCATCCATGGCTTGGCGGATTTCACGGCCATCCTTGCTCGTGACCAACATGGCGACGCTGTTGTGGCCATGACCCTTATTGTCTTTATCGGCTTCGGTGGTGCCGTGCTGCATTTTCGCCCCGTAGAGGCGACGATCCCTACTAATACGTCAGACGGAGAGCGTGTCAGTTCGGACTACCCCCATCTCGGGTAGTCGGTTCCAGCTGGGTGAATGCAGTCTGCGTTTTCCGGTCGGGACGGAAGTCAGGGCTGGGCGGTTGGAACGAGCTTGTACGCGAAGCGGGCGTCCAGGCCACCGCCCGGGCTCATTCTCAGGTCCGCTCCCTCAGTGGGCAGCAGCACTGGCGCGGTGAACACCTGCCCGTTGCACGGGACCTGCACGGGGGCCAGAACTTCAGCACCTGCCCAGGTGGCCGCCGACAGCTCGGCCCCGGGTGGTCCGTGGCAGACGAAGCGCACTTCGTACTTGCCCGGTTCGGCGTTCATTGTTCCCGTGGTGGTTGTGTTCGCCTTGCTGGCCCCGCTCAACTCGCCGGGCAAATGCGGTTGCAGCTGCTGCCTTGACCACTCTGAGAAGTCCGCCATTTCCGAAGCCCTGCGGTCCGTGTTGGGCTGCACCGTGACCCCCGTTGCCGAAGGCCTGCCCGTCGGCGGAACCGCGCTGATGGTGATGGGTCCGCCGGGGTGCCTGTGGAATCGCTCCAGCGTGGAGTCGCACTCAAAGTCCGATGCCTCCGGTATGCCGTCAGCCTTCACCATGGTGAGCTTTGCCCCGTAAACCCCGGCGCAGGCACCCGTGACGACGTAGTCTCCGGGCGCCAGAACAAGGAAAAGCTTCCCGGCTGGCTCTGCTGCCGACGGCATCCCGGGATCCGACGCGGGGGTCCCGAGCACACGCACCACTTCATCGGCGTTTTCCTCAAAAGACCGGGGCTGCGGTGTTGATGCCTCGGCGGTCGATTGGGCCGGAAGCTCATCCGGGCCGCTGTACTCACACCCCGCAAGCGCCATGACGAGAGCGGCCACAACGAACAAGACGCGTCCGCGCCGAGCCGGCATCCCCCCATGAGCTGACATGCCCCGAGTCTATGGCCTCTTGTCTGCGGCAGTGCCAATATGTGGAGAACCAAGTTCGCTGCAGGAGCCCCAGCCGGGCAGTAAGGACGCGCCGTCATGACCTACGTCAACAGTTTGGCCGATGTGGGAGCAGCCGACATCGCCATGGCCGGCGGCAAGGCCGTGGGACTGGGCGGCCTCCTTCAGGCCGGGCTGCCAGTCCCCCCGGGGTTCGTGCTCAACACCGCCGCCTATTCGCACTTTGTGGAGGCCAACCAACTCGAGGCCCGCATCCAGGAACTGGCCACCCTGTCGCCGCAGGCCTCACCCCAGGACTATGCGGACGCCTCGGAGCGGATCCAAACCCTGTTCACGGCCGGCACTTTGCCGGCTGACATTGCAGCGGAACTCGGCGCCGCCTACGGGCGTCTCAGTGACGCGCGTCTCGACGACGGCGGGGAAACAGCCGTCGCGGTGCGTTCCTCCGCCACGTCCGAGGACCTCGCCGAGGCCAGCTTCGCCGGGCAACAGGAAACCTACCTGAACGTCCGCGGGGCCGAGGCGCTGTCCGCGGCCGTGATCGATTGCTGGGCTTCCCTGTGGACGGCGCGTGCCATGGCCTACCGGGCCCGTGCAGGCATCGGACCGGACTCTGTGCGCCTCGCGGTGGTGGTCCAGCGGATGGTCGAGGCCGAGGCCGCCGGGGTCATGTTTACCGCCAATCCGGCCAACGGGCGGCGCGACCAGATCGCCATCAGTGCCGCGTGGGGCCTTGGCGAGTCCGTGGTCAGCGGAACGGTCACCACGGATGACGTCGTTGTCGACGCCGGGACGGGCGCCGTGCTGTCGCGCCAGACCGCAGACAAGACGGTTATGACTGTCTACGCCGAGCACGGCACGCGCGAGCAGCCGGTGGCGGCAGCCCGCCGTCGTGCGCCCGTACTGGACGACCGGGCCGCAGCCGTGCTCGCCGGCTACGGAACGCGGAGTGCGGATCATTTCGGGGCACCGCAGGACATCGAGTGGGCGCGCGCCGGCAACGGATTCTTCGTCCTGCAATCCAGGCCCATCACCGCGCTGCCCGAACCGGCGGCCGACACCCCGGACACCTGGCCCGTGCCCTATCCGAAGGGTCTCTACTTCCGCGCGAGCATCGTGGAACAGCTGCCCGACCCTCTCTCGCCGCTGTTTGCCGATCTCATAGACGGCTCGGTGTCCCGCTCGTTGAGAGCCTTGATGAACGAGGCCGTGGGCACGAACGTCATCCGCGAGGACGACGTGGGACTGCCCACCATCAACGGCTACGCGTATTACTACTACCGCACCTCGGGGATGTGGCGGGTGATGGGCAAGGCGCTGACGGCGGTACGCGCACTGGCCCGCGGCAAGGCGCACATGGGCGTGGCCGGCTGGCGCGAATTTTCGCATCCCCGCTACGAACGGGTGATCAAAGACTGGCAGGCGAAGCCCGCCGCGGAGCTCTCCGGTGCGGAACTGCTGGACGGTGTTCAGGCGCTGCTGGACGCCGGCACCGTGTACTACACAGCCGTGCAGTCAGTCATTCCGCTCGCCGCCACCAGCGAAATCTCCTTCAGTGCGTATTACGACAAGTTCGTCCGGCGCGAGGGGGATCCCCCCGCCCTGACGTTCATTCTCGGTTACGACAGCGAACCCATCCGGGCGGAGAAGTCGCTGTACGATCTCGCGGCCTGGGCCCGCAGTGTCCCCGGGCTCGCCGCGGCGATCCTGCATGAACCGACGACGGCGTTGGCCGAGTCCCAGCGCACGGGATTCCCACCCGCCGGGTTCAGTGAGCCGTTGTGGCAATTGTGGCGTCCTCGCTTCCAGGACCACCTCGGCCGGTTCGGCCATGCGGTCTACAATCTGGACTTCGCCAGCCCGGTGCCGGCCGACGATCCGTCAGCGCTGCTGGACGCGGTGAAGTTCTACCTGCGCGGGCAGGGCGCTGACCCCCATGAGCGGCAGCGGCTGTCTGCCAACCGCCGGGAGGACGAAACCAGCCGGATCAGCACCCGGCTCGGGCCGCGCCGCCGGGCCGCGTTCCTCCGTTTGCTCCGGTGGGCACAGAACACCGCGCCGATCCGCGAGGATGCGCTGGCCGACGTCGGCCTCGCGTGGCCGCTGCTGCGGCGGATGCTGCTGGAACTAGGACGGCGGCTGGTGGACTCCGCTGTCATCGCCGAGCCCGCCGACGTGTTCTGGCTGCGTCACCAGGAGCTGCGCAGCGCCGTCGAGTTCGGCCTGGCCGCGCCGGGAGCCCCGGCGGCCGTGGCCATTACCGGAGCCGACCGGCCCGTCCGCGCCGCCGCCGTCGAGGAGCGCAAGATGCTGTGGCGGGGCCAGGTGAAGGCCGCTGCCCCGCAACTGCTCCCGGAGAGCCGGTGGATGGAAAAGGCCTTCGGGTCCATGATGCCCGCGGGCTCGCAGCACCAACGCGGCGACATCATCAAGGGCACCGGCGCGAGCTCGGGCCGGGTCACCGCCCCGGCCCGCGTCCTGCGGGGGCCACAGGATTTCGCCCAGATGGAGCCCGGAGAGGTCCTGGTGGCCCGCATCACCACTCCCGCCTGGACCTCGCTGTTCGCGATGGCCTCCGCCGTGGTGACCGACGTCGGCGGCCCGTTGAGCCACAGCTCCATCGTGGCCCGGGAGTACGGCATCCCGGCCGTGCTCGGCACCGGAGTGGCCACCCAGCGGCTTACCAGCGGCCTGCAGATCCGCGTGGATGGCGACGCCGGCACCGTCACGATCGAGCATCCGAGCCCTACACGGGAGCCGTGACCGGGTGGCATGATGGGCGCATGAGCCGAGTCACGTGTGATCTGACCATCTCCCTCGACGGCTTCGTCGCCGGTCCGAACCAAAGCCCTGCGGAGCCGCTGGGCGAGAACGGCGAACTCCTGCACCGGTGGATGTTTGAGGAACCCGAGGCCAACGCGGCCGCGATCGAAGGCATCCTCGAAGCCGGCGCCTACATCATGGGCCGGAACATGTTCGCAGGTCCCGGGGCGTGGGATGAGGACTGGCGGGGATGGTGGGGTGAGGAGCCGCCCTATCACGCACCGGTTTTCGTTCTCACCCATCAGCCACGCAAGCCCCTGCAGATGCAGGGCGGCACCACGTTCAATTTCGTGACCGACGGGATCGAATCGGCGCTGGCCCAGGCGCGGGAGGCCGCGGGCAGCAAGGACGTGGCCATTGCCGGCGGAGCAAAGACCGCCCAGCAATTCCTGTCGGCTGGCCTGATCGACGAGCTGCGGCTCCACACCGCGCCAATGCTCCTGGGAGCGGGCGAACGGCTGCTCGACGGCGTCGCGAACCTCACGCTGGAGCCGACGGAAGTGAGCGGCACCGGTCTCGTGACGCACGTGCGGTACCGGGTCATCCACTAAAACGGGCTGAGTGGTGTGGGAACCGGCTCAGTACACAATTGCGTGAATACATCCTTGGATGTACTTTTTTGGTATGGAAACGCTCGCTCATGCACCGGTATTGGCACGGTTCGGTTACGCAGTCTCGGACCCAACGCGGGCCCGGATTCTGTTGGCCCTGGCTGACGCGCCGGCCTATCCTTCCGATCTTGCCGACACCCTGGAAGTTTCGCGGCAGAGCATGTCCAACCACCTGACGTGCCTGCGCGGCTGCGGCCTGGTGGTCGCCGTCCCTGACGGGCGGCGAAGCCGGTACGAGCTGGCGGATGCCCGGTTGGGCCACGCAGTCAGGGATCTGATCGGCGTGGTGCTCGCTGTGGATCCGGCCTGCTGCGCGCCGGACGGAACGTGCCTGGCATGACGGCGTTACTAAACCCGCTGGCGCCGGAGCGCCGTGCGGTCCTGACCCGTCGGATCCGGCTGTTCGCCGCGGCGACGATCACCTACAACCTCGTTGAAGCGGTCGTAGCCCTCTGGGCCGGCGGTGTCGCGGACTCCTCGGCGTTGATCGGGTTCGGGCTGGACTCAGTCATCGAGGTGGCCTCCGCCTTGGCGCTGTCCTGGCAGTTCTCAGCCAAGGACCCGGAACGTCGAGAGCATCTGACCCTGCGGATCATCGCGGTGTCCTTCTTCGCCCTCGCCGCGTTCGTCACGGTCGATGCCGTCCGGGCCCTTACGGGTGGCGGGGAAGCACAGCACTCAACGCCGGGGATCGTTATCGCTGCCCTGAGTCTGGCCATCATGCCCGTTTTGTCCTGGCTCCAGCGCCGCGCGGGGCGCGAGCTGGGCTCCCGGACCGCGGTGGCCGACTCAAAGCAGACGCTTCTGTGCACGTATCTATCTGCCGTCTTGCTGGTCGGGCTTGTCCTGAACAGCACTCTGGGCTGGTGGTGGGCCGACGCCGGGGCCGCACTGGTCATCGCCGCCATCGCCGTCCGGGAAGGCACCAATGCCTGGCGCGGAGACGTGTGTTGCGTCGTCAGTCATGCCGGCCAGGGCGTAGCTGCGGCAAGCGACCCCGACGAATGCTGCGGCATCAGTGCCGTCGACACGTGCTGCCCAGAAGGAGATGGCTTCCCTATTGGTATGTCTAGTCAGGCCGATAGGTCTTGCGCCTAAAGTCCGATTCCGAGTTTCGCCAGCGTAGCTAGAGGATGCTGGCGAGTTCCTCCGGGACGAACAGGTGGACGCTTTCACCGTCGTGACCGGAAATGGGCTGCACGGTAGTGCCGTCCCACCAGTACAGCAGCGGGCTGAGCGCGGACGGGTGCTGGGACTGAATGATTCCCGTGACGTTTATCATCGCGGAAATGTCCGTGATGCTCGTGGCCTCGGTGACCAGATGAAGGCAAAGGATGTTGGTGGCCGGGATGCTCAGCAACGCCCCGAGCGGTCCGGCCTTGTAGCCGAGCAGTTCAACCAGCCTGTCCGGGTAGGCCAGCCATGATGCCTGGTAGACCGATTCTGTTTCAAAGATCAGGAAGGATCCTTCGTCGAGGCTCATGTCTGCTGGCTGACCTGGCCCCTGGGCGATTAGATTCTTCAGCGCAGCGTCCCAGACGATATCTGCCCAGCCGGCGGCTTCGATCTGGGGTGCGCCCAAGTAGGTGACGGACCCCGGGGAGTCCAGCGCCACTAGGAGGGAGACCATGGCAACGTCTCGGGCGTAGGCGTAACGGGAGGGATCATTCTGTTGTGAACGGGCCAGAGTTTCAGGGGAGACGACTTTGGGGTAGACCCGGTTCAGCAGTTCCTCTGCTGTTACGTTGGAACCGCCAGCGTCACCGCTGATGACTGCGCTGAAGTGCTGCTCGACCATGCCCTTCCAATCCCGTTCGGGCAGCGCCGCGGCCTTCCGTGCCACGGCAAAAAGTCCGTACTTGCGGTCTTCTGTCACGGAAAGGTGATCCCCTTCCGCTGCCGCGGCGACACCCAGCCGGCCAAGTACTTTTTCCTGGAGAACAGTCCCATGCAAGCGTCTCGTTTCACGAAGGGTGTGAGTGGTTCGTCTTCCGCGCTGTCAGTGCGGAGTCTGGTTGAGCAACGTTGAGGCAAATCATGCAGGGCGGATCCACCACTTGGTAACCCACGCCCTGCGGACCTGGCGATAGGGTGGAGCCATTCCACGACGAAAGGTAAATCGATGGGTGACACTATCCTGTCGCTCGGTCTGCATCCGAGCGCCGTCGACCTCAGCCGCCACCCGGAGATCACCCAGGAGATGCTGTCGACCCGGATCGCGGCGGGCGAGGAGGCAATGCGCGAGGCGGGGTTCGACATCGTGCCGTGCCAGGTTTCAGCCGACCTTGACGAGGCCGAAAAGATGGTCCGCGAATGCCTTGCCGTGCGACCGGTCCAGGTGGCGATGATCGGCGCGGGTGTGCGCATGGCCGGGGAGCACACCCTGCTGTTCGAGCGCGTCGTCAACCTGCTTAACGAGCTAGTCCCCGGCATCGTGTTCTGCTTCAACACCTCTCCGGAGACCACCATCGACGCACTGCGCCGAAGGGCGCGCCCCAGCAACTGACGCGCCCCGGCAGCAACTGAGACGACCGGAAACCCCGTCGAGGCTTTGTTTACGCCGCCGGGCCCAGCGTTGCCCCGGGTACGAATTCACCGGTGAATTTTTCGTGCCGGACCTCGGTCCCGCCCCGGTTGCTCATGAGGCTCTCAAGGACGTCGACCCCGCGCGCCGCGACTTGCTCCACCGGGATGCGCAGCGTCGCCAGTCCGATCAGGTCCAGGCCCGGGATGATGCCGTCGCAGCCCGTCACCGATACGTCGCCGGGGACATCCAGGCCGGCGGTGCGGGCCGCCCGGAGGAAGATCATGGCCCGGTTGTCGTTGGGGAACATGGCGGCTGTTGCCCCACCGTCGCGGACAAGGTCCAGGATCCGGGCGATGCCAGCCTCCGGCTGGCCGAAGGCGTCGGTCTCGACCCTGTGGACCGTCAGCCCGCGGCCTTCCAGATGGACCGCCATGGACCGGCCCCGGCGGTTCTCCGCGGTGGAGACCGACACCGTCGGAATCAGCACTGCCACGGACCTGTGCCCGGCCGAGGCCACCTTGTCTGCGAGCATGGCCCCGTGGACGTCCTCGTTGTAAGACACTCCGTGGATCCGGGGATGGTCCTCCACCCTGCCCACCGATACCACCGGCACGCTGTCCAGGAACGGTTCCAGGTCGGCCGCCTTGATGACACCGGTGGAGACCAGCAGCCCGCCGACCCGCAGTCCGAGCATGCGGCGCAGGGCAGCGAGTTCGTCCTCCGCCCCCTCTTTCCAGTGCGGCACGGCCGTGATGAGCTCCAGCCCGTGGCCGCTCACCGCTTCCTGCACCAGGGAATGCAGCCGGCCGTACGCCGGATTCCGCGGATCGCGAAGGAGCAGGCCCACCAGGTCGGAGCTGCGCTTGGAGAGCCCCTGCGCCATGGCATTGGGAACATAGCCGAGTTCGCGCACGGCCCTGAATACCTTGTCCCGCGTCGCGGCGGCGACCGGCGGGTTGCCCACCAGGACACGGGAGACTGTTGCCCGGGACACGTTGGCGGCGCGCGCCACATCTTCCATCCGGATCTTCAGTCCCTCGCGCGGTACCACCGCGTCCCCCCGGGACTGATCCCCCGCCGTCGTCCGTGTCCTCGGCATCCTCGGCTCCCCTTACCCTTGCTCGTTCGATCCGGTCCTCACTCTATTGCTTCCCCGCCCCGGCCAGTGCCAGCGGCGCCTGCTGCCGGTTTCGGTAGGGAACCAGCAGGCCCGGCCAGTCCGTCTGGATGATGCCGGCCCCTACCGCCATCAGCTTGCCCCAGCCGTCGTCGGGCGATCCCAGCACGGAAACCTCGTCATCCCAGCCCGCGAAGAGCGGCACCCTGTTGCTGAGGTTGATCGCGTTCAGCAGCGCGAAGAGACCCTGCCCGTGCAGCCAGTCGAGGTAGCCGGCGTCGGCGAATTCATGGTCCGGCGACGGGGCCAGCAGCTCCATGCCCACGGTGTTGATTCCGTCAGCGGCCAGCACCTGCAGCACCTCCTCGTGGGACCTGACGATCGGCGCGTACGGATACTTCACCGGATGCGCGGCGAGCACGTCCAGCAGCTCCGCATCGACCGGCGACTTGAACAGCAGCCGGCCCGGCTCCGCGCGCCGGTCCAGGAACGGCAGCAGCCGCGGCCACGAGGCCCATGAACGGTCCACATTGAACAGCGTCTTCGGGTGGGACCGGAGCACGTCGTCCAGCCGCGCCACCCCATAGGGGGCGCCCGGGTGGGTGCACCACTGGTAGCTCAGGGCCAGGATCTGCGCCGTGGACAGCGTCCGGATGTTCTGGGCGATGCCGAAGTGCATCGGCTCGTAGCCGTCGTGGAACAGGAAGAAGTCACCGTCCGTGGATTCGACGACGTCGATCTCCACCATGTCCGCGCCCTGGGCCAACGCGGCGGTGATGGCTGGCTCGGTGTTCTCCGCGATGATGCCCAGCCCGGTGCCGCGGTGCACCGCGATCAGTGGCCGCCGCCTGGCGAAGGCCGCGTTAAGGGGCTCGTTGATCGGGGCGTAGATGCTCTGTCCAAACATGGTTGTTCCTTTAGTTTTGTGTCGTGACGGGTTCGACGGCGGTGCTCGCCGGCTGTGCGGCCGCCGCCCGTTTCCGGCGGCGTCCGGCAGAGCGGCGCCCCGCGGAGGGGCGGCCGTAGACCAACCACATGGTGGTCGCGGTGATCAGCATGAGCAGCACCGTGTAGACGAATGTCAGCGCCGTGCCGTCATTGAGCGTGTCCTCACCGGTGGCGTTCTTGATGACGATGCCCAGCGGCTGGTAGAGCGGGTGCGAGACGAAGACGGCGGTGTCGTAGTCGTCCAACAGGCTGTTGAAGTTCAGCGCCGCGATGGCTGCCGCGGTCGGTAGCACCACGGGCAGCAGCACCAGGCGGAAGGTTGTCAGCGGCCCGGCTCCCAGGATCGCCGCCGCCTCTCCGAGCTGGTCCGGCACGCCGGTGAAGGCCGCCTTAAGCATCCGCAGCGTGAACGGGATCTTGAGGATCACGTAAGTGATGCCCAACAGCGCCACAGTGCCGGTCAGCACGACGTTTCCCATGATCCAGCTGGCGTGGTCGTACGCGATGATCAGCCCCAGGGCAATCAGCGTCGAAGGCAGGATCCACGGGATGTGCAGCACGAATTCGATGCACGCGGTCACCTTGTTCCGGTGCTTCTGCAGCAGGCGCGCCACAAACAGCATGCCTGCCACCACCGTGATAGCCGCGAATGCGCCGTAACCGAGGGACACCAGGAACGGCCAGAACGCCTTGTAGTCGCTGAACACCAGTGCGTAATTCTTCAGGGTGAAGCTCTCCAACGTCAGGGTTCCCGAGCTGATCGCCGAGGCGCTGGTGAAGGAGAAAACCACGATCAGCAGCGGCGGCACCACATAGACGGCCAGCAGGGCGTAGGCGGCGGCGTGGACGGCCGCGTTGGCCCAGCGGTTCCCGATCTTCTGCTTCTTCATGGCCGTGGGGACCTTGGACACCGCGAAGTACGTGCCGCCCTTCTCCATCCGGTTCAGGACGGCCAGCAGCACCATGGTGGATACGCCGAGCACGATGGCCAGCGTGGCGGCCAGGTCCCGGGACGACGGGGAGTTGGCGAAGGTCAGGATCATGGGTGTGATGGTCTGGAAACCCGTGCCGCCGAGCACCTGCGGCGCTGCCAGCGCGCCCAGTCCGCCCAGGAACGTCAGGGTGGTGATGGCGTAGAGCATGGGCCGGATGGTGGGCAGCACGATGGTCAGCAGGACCCGCCAGGTGGAGGCGCCCATCATTTTGGCCGCCTCGACGGTCTGGAAGTCCACCCGGGCCAGCGCGTTGGTCATAAACAGCAGGTGGTTGCCGGTGCCGGCAACGGTCATCACGAACACCACGGCGGCCATGCCGGTGAACCAGGCCCGGTCCATGTCCGGGAACGCGCCAGCGAGCAGGTTGGTGATGAAGCCGTGCTCTCCGTAGATGATCTTGTAGCCGGCCACCTGGACGATCCCGCCGTAGATCAGCGTGGTGGCGTAGCCCAGGTAGAGGATGCGGGCGCCCTTGATGTCGAAGTACCGGGTCGCGAGCACAATGAAGACGCCCACCAGGTTGACCGTCACGGAGAGCACCATGGCCAGCAGGAAGCTGTTTTGCAGCGAGTCCATGGCCCGCCGAGAGGATCCCAGCCGCTCGAAGGCACGGAAGGACGGCTCGCCGGCGGGCATAAAGACTTCGCCGAACAGCCGCAGGTTCGGCCAGACGAGGAAGGCCGCGGAGAACCACAGCAGCACGGCACCGACCACGAGGAACAGGGGCGAGCGCAGCATCTTGCGTACGGACGTGTTCATCGGGCCGCCCCTGCGGGCATCGGCGCCTGCAGCGCCTGTTCCGACAGCGTCGGCGCCGGTTCCTGCGCGTTGGCGGCCGGGTATTGCAGCACGTCTGCCGGTTCGATGCTGACATCCACCCTGTCGCCGGGGGCGAAGCCGGGGTGCCCGGATTCCTGGATGATCCCCTTGACCACTCCCCCGTCGCGCACGCCCAGCTCCACCCGGTAGCTGCTGTAGACCCCGTGGTACTGCCGCGAGCGCACGGTGCCGGGCAGCGTGAGCCGGGCGCCGCCGTCGTACGCGTTTCCTGCCGGGGCGTGCAGCCCCACCTTCTCCACCCTGAGGTACGACGCCGATGCAGGGTTGAGCGGGGCGGTTCCCCTGGTGCCGCGCGGGTGGGCGGAGAGCGCGGCAACCGTTCCTGCGGCGAGCCGGTTAACATCGCCGATGAAGTTGCAGACGAATTCCGTGGCGGAGCGCATGTAGACCTCCTGCGGGGTTCCCACCTGCTCGATCCGGCCCTTGTTCATCACCGCGATCCGGGTGCTCATGGTCAACGCCTCGTCCTGGTCATGGGTGACGTAAACGGTGGTGATGCCGAACTGCTCCTGCAGTTCCTTGAGCTGGCCGCGCAACTGGTGGCGGAGCTTGGCATCGAGGTTGGAGAGCGGCTCGTCGAGCAGCAGGATCTTGGGGCGCAGCACCAGGGCGCGGGCGATCGCGACGCGCTGCTGCTGGCCGCCGGAAAGTTCGGTCACGCCCTTGCCCAGCTGGACGCTGTCGAGTTCCACTGCGTTGGCGATCTCGTCCACGCGGCGCGCGGTTTCGGCCTTCGACACGCCTGAGACCTTGAGGCCGAAGGCGATGTTCTCCCGGACGGTCATGGTGGGAAAAAGGGCATAGTTCTGGAAGACCATGCCGATCTGGCGGCGCTGGCTGGGCAGGTGGGTGACCCGGGCGCCGTCGACATAAACATCGCCGGCGGTGGGATCGATAAAGCCTGCCAGGGTGCGCAGGGCCGTGGACTTGCCGCAGCCCGAGGGGCCGAGCAGGGTGAAAAACTCGCCCTCCTCGATGGTCAGGTTGAACCCCGGGAGCGCGTGGAAGTCGTCAAAAACGACGTCGATGTTCTTATAGGTGATCATGGCGGTGGTCCTTCGCTCGGGTGCCCGGATTCCTCCGGGCACCCGAGGGCGGGAACTTCCTACTTTCGGTACTCGAGTTCGATTTTTTCGACCCAGGCGTCGATGTTTTGTGCCACGAGGGCCCAGTCGATGTCCTGCGGAGTGAAGGCTTCGGTCTGTTCGATGGCCTGCTTGTTGGCATCAGCGAGGGCCTGGGTGTTGGTCGGGGCAGTGAAGAACTCGTTGGACCAGGCGGCCTGCACCTTGGCGCTGCCGAACCAGTCGATGAAGTCCTGCGCGGCCTCTGCCTGGTCGGTACCCTTGACCATTGCCACGTGCTGGACGGAGAACGGCACGCCGACCTCCGGCTGGACGGCCTTGGTGGCGACGCCGTACTCGGCTTCGCGGCTGTTCTTGCCGGCGAGCCACATCTGGCCGGCGTCGACAGTACCGGCCTTCATCCGCGCGTAGAGGTCTTCACCCTTGACCGCGGTGCTGCCGTGCTCGAAGTAGGCGGCCATCTGGTCCCAGCCTTCCTGGCTGATGCCCAGCTCGCCGCTCGGATCAGCGTAGCGGGCCAGGATGCCTGAGTAGACCATCTGGGTGGTGGCACCGGTGGAGGCCCCGGGCACCTCGTACCGCCCCTTGAACTCGTCCTTGGTCCAGAGATCGGTCCAGTCCCGCGGGGCCGCATCGGCGGACGGGTACGCACCCTCGTTGTAGACCAGCATGATGGGCTCGCGGACAATCGGCCAGAAGGTCTTGTCCTCTTCGTCGCCCATCGCGGCGTCCACGTCGCCGGACCAGGCCGGGGTGTACGGCTCGAGCACATCTTGCGCTTTGAGCTTCTCGAAGTACACGTTGTTCATGCCGAAGGTCACGTCCGCGATGGGGTTGTTCTTCTCGGCGGTCAGGCGGTTCATCACGTCGCCGCCACCGAGGTCCACCAGCTCCAGGTCAAAGCCTGCTTGGGCGGCCTGGGCCGTCAGCCATGCGCCGCGCCCGTCGGAGACGGAGTTGCTGTAGACCACCAGGGTGGCGTTGCTGTCCGCGTTCGCGGCGGAATCCCCGGCGCCGGGCGCGCAGGCGGTCAGCAGGATCGATCCCGCGATCAGGGCGGATGCCGCCGTGAGGATGCGGTGTTTGGCGAAGGGTGGGACTTTCATTGCTTGCTCCGGTTTCTGCGCTTGTCGGGTGTATCCAAAGTCTGAATGTACGCGCGATCATTCTTGGGCGGGCTTTTCTCCGCACCGTTTGATTTGTGGGATGCACTCGAATGATCGCGCGTTCATAACGAGTGTGAAGGCAGTACTCAACCGCATGGCCAATCTCCGGTGAACCGAAAGTGAACACGTCCCCGAATGCACTGTTGCGTCGGTCACCTTGTTCGTCCTCACCCATCACCCACGCGAGGCACTGGACCTGCAGGGCGGCAAAACGGCAACGTCGCGGCCAAGTCCCAACCTCCGGTTACGGGAAACGGGTACTGAACACCGGCCTCACGTTGCAGCGAGTCAGGACCGGCGAGGCTTCCCGGCGGAGGTCCGCACCATGCGGATCTCGCGCACGCCGTCCTCCACATTCACGGTCCCGTCCGCCACGAACCCGTGCTTGCGGTAGAACGCCTGCGCCCGAGGATTTGGATCGGCCACCCAGAGCGCTGCCGAATCGTCAGGTCCGACGACGGTATCCAGGAGGGCGGCCCCGATGCCTGTCCCATGCTCAGCCGCCACGACGTACAACACGTAGAGGTGTGTGCCCCACTGCGACCCGGAGCTCTGCGAGGGCCCCGCCATCGCGATCCCGATCACTTCGCCGTCGCGCTCGGCCACCGCCACGCGGTTCGCGCGGTAGCGCTCATCGCTGAGCATGGCAGTCCAGAACCGTTCCCGGGCGGCGGGTAACCCGGGGTCGTCGAGGACGTGGTCCGCCATGACGCCGCCGTACGTCTCACGCCACGCCCGCACATTCACGCGCGCCATCTCGGCAGCGTCCTCGACACGCGCGTAACGAACCCTCACCGGGGTATCCATAGCGAAACTCTACCGAGAGCGGCTCGCGGCGTAGCCTGATTCTATGGACTCCGAAGTCCGCCACCTCACTCTCCGCACCGGCATCTCGGTGCCGTGCCTCATCCACGGCGACGCTGACGCAAAGCCGGTGCTGCTGCTGCACGCGTGGGGCGAATCCCGCGGCAGCTTTGACCGCCTGATACCCCTGCTGACCGGCCTCCGGGTCTACGCGCCGGACCTGCGCGGGCAGGGCGGGGCGGACAAGCCGGAGGGCGGCTATTCCCTGGCGGAACAGGCTGAGGACGCCGCAGCGATCCTGGACGCCCTCAACGTGCCGAGCGCCGCCGTCGTCGGCTCCTCAAGCGGAGGCTACGTTGCCCAGCAGCTCGCCATTTCCCATCCCCAAAAGGTCGCGGCGCTGGTGCTGGTGGGCGCTCCTCTGAGCCTCTACGGGCGGACCGCCTTCGCCGACGAAGTGGACAGCCTGATCGATCCCCTCGACGAGGACTGGGTACGGGCTTCCCTGTCCTGGTTTCCCCTCCTGCACGAAGTTCCGCAGTGGTTCATCGAGGACCGCGTACGCGACGGTCTCAGGATGCCCGCCCGCGCCTGGAAAGCCATCCTGAACGGACTCTGCGAGGCCACGCCACCCACGGAATCGGGAACCATCCACGCCCCCACACTGATCCTGTGGGGCGGGCAGGACAGCCTGCTGCCACGCGGCGACCAGGAAACCCTGGCCGCCCGGATCCCCGGCTCAGTGCTGAAGGCCTATCCCGATGTGGGACATATGGTGCTGTGGGAGTGCCCGGATCAGGTGGCAGAAGATACGACGGCGTTCCTCGCCTCCCTCTTTGACGCCCGCAAGCCATCGGACGTACTGTGACGGCCCGCTCTGCAAGCTCGCCAGCCAGGCGGTTGAAGGAGGTTTACGACAACCTCCCGCTGCCGCTGCCTACGTGGCCGCGCTGGCCCTGGATCTCCTCCTTGACCGGGTCCGTCCAATGCCGCTACCCGGCTCCCGCTCCCTCCACCGGATAGCGGGGGCGGCACTGCTGCTCGCCGGCGTCGGCCTGAATCTTTGGGCGCTGGCTGAACGGCGACGCCGCTCGGCGGGCCCCTTCGCGCTGGAGCGGCCGGTGGAGCTGGTCATCACCGGCCCGTATGCAATCACCCGCCATCCGATGTATGTCGGCTGGTGGCTCATCCAACTGGGCGCGGGAACCTTGGCCGGATCATCCTGGGTCCTCGCGACGCTGCCGGCCGAATTGCTTGTGGAACACCGCTTTGTCCTCGGCGAAGAGGCCATGCTGGCCGAGCTCTTTGGACGGTCCCACCGTGATTACGCGAAAACGGTTCCGCGCTACCTCGGGTTCCCGATGAGGCACAGTCCGCCAGATGCATTGCCCGCAAACTCGTGCTGACCTGAATGTGACAGGTGCTGTCCAGAGCGGGTTGTCATGTCTGAATGGGGAGTTCGGACCATTTCGGGAAATCATGAATCTGTTTTCACGAAAGACTGCAAAGTGCCGGGGCATTGCTGGCGCGGCGGGCTCGCTATTTAGCGGCAAGAGAACTCTTCAACGGGCATCGCGGGCGGCACTTCCTTAGTTCCGGCGGTGCCGGTGATGACTTTCGTAGCTTTGGAACACTTCTGAGGAGGTTTGGCCGGTGTGTCCGAATTTTCCGCGGAGGACCTCGGCCAGGTCATCCAAGGCCGCGTGCATCATCCGTCCGGCGAATTGCAGGTCGATGTTCGTGCTTGCCTGCGCTTCTGAGGCCAGTTGGTGCGCATACGCGACGGTGGCCGGCAGTGATCCTCTCTGCTGTGCTTCGTGGAAGTAGTACGTTTCGTTGAACGCCAGCAGGTCCATGCTGACCGTGGCTACACTTCTGGCGAATGATTCGAGCAAGGCAGCGGCATGTCCGGGTTCCAACGTCGACATGCCTTGCGGCCCGGCGGCCTGCCTGAACAGGTTCAGCTCGTGGGCAAGGGCGCGCCGCCGGCTGAGGGCGGGGTACGTCTGAAGAATCCAGGAGACCGTGGCCGTAAGCAACCCGAAGCCTGTGACGGCCTGCGCAGCGACGACGAACCGAAGTAATGGCGCCGCCGGAACTATCTCACCGAAGCCGACCGTGGAGAGGCTGACCATCGAGATATACATGGCCTCGGCAAGGTCCCCTCCATGGAGGACGCCCTCTGCGTAGACGAACCCGTCCGGTAAATGCGGTACATACACCAGCGCCCATCCCATGATGGACAAGGACGCCCAGGCGCCGATCACCGCCGCCATGGCGGCGGGTGCAGCGACGGTGGAGGCCCGGCCGGCGAATCGTCGGGACAGGAGCCACAGTGCACGCATGATGAGCCTGCACACGGGTCCCGTGCCGTGAGGATAGAGGAGCGTATGAAAGACATCTGCGGCCATCAGCAGAATCAGTCCCGCACCGATGACCGTCACCACAACGTCCGCAAAGTCCATGCTTCACCTTAGGCGTTGGGGTAGCTGCGCCGGAGTACCCGGGGCCCGGCAGGGATTGGATGCGACGGCGGGCACCCTTCAACTATTGAAAAGGGTGCGCCATGAAGGCACGCGGCCGGTGCCGCCTCTGCGGTCGGCATCACGGGTCGGCATCACGCGGTGAGGTCACGGCGCCGGAGCAGGTAGGCAGCGATCCCTGCCCCGGCGAGGGCGATGACGGTCATGGTCAGGGCAGGCGCGGGGTTGAAGGCTTCGACTGGCATCGCCGCGGAGTGACGGAAAGGGCTCGCGTCCTGCAGCCAGGCCGGCAGGCGCAGAAGTTCACCGAACTGGCCCAGGACAAGGCCGGCGGCCAGCATGCCCCAACCCAGTGGAATACTCACTCTGGGTGCCGCTGCCAAGAGGACCGCGGTTGCCGCGACGAAGACGACGGCGGCCGGGACGTGCGCCAAAGCGGCGCCGACCAGCAGGCCTGGCGGGCCGTTTTCCGCGCCGGCCAGGGCAAGACCGATGGTGGCTGCGGTCCCGGCGACGACGGCCACGACTACTGTCGAGGAGGCGGCAAGGACCAGGTTCGCGCCAAGCCACCGGGCCTTCGTTCTGGGTGCGGCAAGGAGAAGTTCGGCCCGGCCCTCGGCCTCTTCTGCACGGAGCCGCAGCACCGCCTGGATGCCGGCGGCTGCGGCGAGGACACCGGCGATGCCCAGCAAGGCTGCGGTGAAGACATCGATCATCCCTGCCCGGGCGCCCGGGACGAGCCGGTTGATCAGCTGCCGCAGGGAGTCATTGCCGCCGATCACGTCGCTGACCGCGGGCCCGAGGCCCCCAGCGATGCCTCCCAGGAGGGCTGCGGCGACGGACCAGCCGATCAGGGTGGGCAGCTGCTGGCGCCAGGCAAGGCCAAGGAACGAAGCACCCCCGGCCCCGGCGCGTTCCGGGCCCGCGCGTTCGGGCAGCAGGCTGGCACCCAGATCCCTGCGGCTCCTGAGTACCATGACCGCGCCGGCCAGGACGGCTGCGGCCGCGCACAGAGCCAGCACAAGGTTCGCCGCCCCGCCAAGGATCAGGTTGCCGTCAAAGACGTGGCGCGCCGGACCGGTACGGACCCGATCAGCTCTGCCCGTCCGAGCTCTTCATCGGCGCGGGTATGCCGGATGACCAGAAACGTGCTCATTAATCCTGCGAGCACGGCGGTGAAGGCGTAGCCGTGGAAGAACACCAACGCTCCGATACTGGTGCCGTCGGGCAGTCCGCGGATGAACCGGAACGCCGGACTCACCGCGGACATTCCGATGATCGCAGCCCGCTCGGACTCGTCTGCGAATTCCGTGGCGACCGCCCCTGCGATGGCAGACCCCAGAAAAGCGATGCCCAGAATCCATGCTGGCAGCACGATCCGATCCCTGCGCGCGTGAATCAACAGCAAAGTCATGACTCCAGACATCAGCGCACCTGCCCGTTGGAATCGCTGTAGTGGCTCAGGAACAGGGACTCCAACGACGGCGGCGAGACGATCAGTCCGCTGATCCCGGACGCGGCGACCACTTGCAAAACCGGGGCAAGGTCCGCTGGGTCCACATCAAACTCGACCACGTCCCCGTCGGTCCGAACCCCCTGGACGCCGGGCAGGGCTGCCAGCAGACCGGGATCAGCCCCCTCGATGCGGAAATGGGTGAGTTTCAGATGCCTCAGCTCAGCAAGGGTCCCCGATTCCACGGCCCTGCCCGAACGGATGATCGTCACCCGGCCGCACAGCTGCTCGACTTCGCTGAGGATATGGCTGGAGAGCAGGACTGCGGCGCCGTCCGCGCTGACGCGCCGGACCTGCCGGCGGAACACCGAATCCATCACCGGGTCCAGGCCGGCGCTGGGCTCATCGAGCAGATAGAGGCGGGCCGGGCGGGCGAACGCCGCGATCAGTGCCACCTTCTGCCGGTTTCCCTTGGAATACGTACGGGCCTTGCGCCGCGGGTCGAATTCGAACTCGTCGATCAGTTCCCGGCGCAGCCGCTCATCGGATCCGCCGCGCAGTCCGGTGAGCAGGTCAATGACTTCCCCGCCGGAGAGGTTCGGCCAAAGGCTCACGTCCCCGGGAACGTAGGCAACGTCCCGGTGGACCCCGACCGGGTCCCGCCAGGGATCCAGCCCGAACACACGCGCGGTTCCCGATGTCGGCCGGATCAGCCCGAGCAGCACCCGGAGGGTTGTAGATTTTCCCGCGCCGTTGGGACCAAGAAACCCGTGGACCTCGCCCGGACCAACGCGCAGATCAAGGTTGTCCAGTGCCCGGGTCCTGCCGAAAGTCTTCACGAGCAGGGTGGCGTCAATGACCGGTTCCGCTGCTGATGTCATGGTGGGTTCCGTTTCCTCAGTCCAGCGATAACGACCGAGGCGGCTGCCATGGCGTTCCGGGGCACAGCTTCCCGCGGGCCGACCAGGCTTCCCGGCTCTCCGATCCACAGCGTACGTCCGGCCAACCCGCCAGGGAAGAGCTACCGGTGCAGGCCCCGTCACGGCTGTGCGTTGAGCCGTTGGATGAACTCGTCCGCTTGGGCCTGGTTCCGGGCCATTTTGGCCCGCTGGTGGACGGCCTACTCCAAGAAATCCGAGAACGTCCGCGCGAGGGTCAAGGCCAGCGCATGTCAGTGCCCGTCAGGTCGACTTCACGGCACGCTGGGTGTCAGGGACGGATGCCGTCGGATGCTTCCACATGCTGTACGCCATGGGCAGCATGGCCACGAGAGCGGCGACACCGTGGACGTAGAACTGGACGGCGGACAGCGGGACAACACGCGACAGGGCCATGACAAGCAGCGCCACGACGACGACCCAGGTAAGCCAAAGGCTCAGCAGTCCGCTACGCGAGACGCTGATGGCAAAGCCGACCATCCCGACAGCAAATGTGACCGCCGCGGCGATCAGCAGCGGGATGAACCAGGGGAGCAGGGCAACTTGAGCCGCCCCGACGTCTCCGCCCGTTTCACTCGCGGCGAGCGGTGCGAACTCCATTGCCGGCAGCATCGCGTAGAGCGTGCTGCCGATGACGACGAAGGGCAGCGCGGCGGCGCTCCAGCGGTCTTCGCCTAGCTCGTGCAGGTGGCTTCTGATCGCGAGGAATGCCACGGCCAGGACTGCTGAAGCGACTCCCGTCGCCAAGTGCACAACCCCCCAGCGCGTAGGGTCGGCGGTGACCTCCGCAACCAACGCATCAATGTTCGGCTGTGGACCAGGCAGGTACGGGTGGTAACTGAGAGCGGCGAGCAGGATCACTGGCGCGATCGCCACGACGCCTGCGCGAAGCAAATGCTGGGCCTGGATAGACATGAGATGCCTCCTGCAGCAGGTACCACGCCGGGCTCCCTCTCACCGGAGTCGCGGTTCTGGAAACTCAGTATATGCCCGTGAGTCATGGGAGCGATGCGGGCGCCACTCGCCGGTTCCTTGAGGGTGCACCACATCGCCGGTTCCGGATTTCGACGGCCTTCCGGTGATGGCTGGCCTCACCTGGAGTGGCGAATATAGTAAGTTGCCTTATGATTTTGGTATATACATTGCCGCAGCGCCGGAAGGAACGGGTATGGTGGCGGAATCGCCGAGCTCCATCAGAATTGACGTGGTTGGCGGACGTTACCGGCTGTGCGAAGTGATCGGCCGCGGCGGCATGTCGTCCGTCTACCGTGCAGGGGATGAGAATCTGGGTCGGGACGTGGCCTTGAAGCTCTTCGCGCCCCAGGCCCCAGATGCGGACGAGTTGAAACGCCAGGAAGCTGAAATCAGGCTGCTGGCGACGCTGAACCATCCCAGCCTCGTGACATTGTTCGATGTCGGCGTCGACGCACGCATCCCGTGTGAGCCCCGGCCGTTCCTGACGATGGAACTGGTCGAGGGACAGGATCTGCGCAGCCGGATCAGGCACAGTGAAGTCCCCTTGGACGAGCTCGCCGTCATAGGAGCCGGCATCGCTGACGCACTGGCTTATGTCCACGGCCTCGGCATCCTCCACCGCGACATCAAGCCGGGCAACATCCTCTTGGTGCAGACCCGACCCGGGGAGCCACTGCGGGCCAAGCTCGCAGACTTTGGCATAGCACGAATCGCCGACTCAACACGCCTGACCGTTACTGGAGCAATGGTGGGCACCGCGGCGTACCTCAGCCCCGAACAGGCCATGGGCTCCCCGCTCACCCCTGCCACAGACATCTATTCGCTGGGGCTGGTCCTGCTCGAATGCATCAAGCAGACAATGGAGTACCCCGGCAGCGCTGTGGAATCTGCCGTGGCAAGGCTGCACCGCGCGCCCAAAATTCCCGCTGATCTCCCAGCCGAGTGGGCCAACCTTATCCGCTCGATGACGGCAATCGAGCCGCTGGAACGCCCGACAGCTGCGGACATCGAGACGGCGCTGCGGCAAGCCCTTGTCTCGCCGACATCCACTCCCGGCGAACTTGCACCGGAAACCACGCGTGTGCTGCCGGCCATGCCGTTCAGGACGCCGTCCGTCACAGCAGAATCGCCCTCCCCTGATCTGCAGGCCAGGCCAACCAACGAAGGCCCCGACGGCGGGTATTCCGCCACCGCCGTCCAGTCCAGGCTGGTGCCTGGTGCCGATCAGCCCAGCAGCCCCCGGGGAACGCGCCGACGGAAGTCATTCCGCGCGGGAAAGAAGGTGCGGCTCTGGGTAGTGGCCATCCCGGTCGTTCTCGCGCTGGCGGGCGGGGCCGCGGCACTGACAGCGGGCCAGGCGCCAGAGTCCACATCCGGCGTCGTGCCTTACCCTGCGGTGAGCGGCACGCTGGGTGACCACCTTCAGGAACTTCAGAAGAGTGTGGAACCATGACCCGCTTCCATTTCACGGGCCAACGCAGCGGAGCACGGGGAGCTGGCCTTGCCGCCGCCCTGGCGCTGGCCGCCTCGCTCGCTGGCTGCGGCCCGGCCGATACCGGCCTGCAGCGCGACACCGCCCACCAACTCCAGGAACTCGTGCTCGGCGTGAGCCAGGCAGCGGCCGCAAACGATCACACGGCCGCGCTCAAGACCTTGGACAGCCTGGAAGCGGACGTGGCGACTGCAGCCGGCAGCGGCCAGGTTTCCGAGGAACGGCGCCAGAGCATCATGACCGGCATCACCGCCGTCAGGTCCGACCTCAATGCCGCCGCAGAATCAGCCGCCGCGGCAGCGAACGCAGCTGAAGAAGCAGCGGTTGCCGCGGCAGAAGTGGAGAAAGCCAAGGCCGACGCGGAAGCCGCGCAGGCCGCCCAGGAAAACACTGCCCCCGTCGCGCCGGCCGCAACACCGGCACCAGTCCCGGTACCGGAACAGGGAAAAGGCGCCGAGGGGAAAGGCAAAAACAAGAACGGCTGACCGGCGAAGGGCACCGGGCCGGCCCGGGATCGCCTTGCGGATCGTTCCAAGGAGAAGACGGCGACTACGCTCGTGTGATGCCTGTTCTTATCACTCCTCCTGGCTGGAAGGATCCACGGAATTTGGCGGCGCCCACCGGGACGGTGGAGGCCCGGAGGACCGGTCCTTGGAAGAACTCAAAGATGCCCGGCCGTTCCGCCGCTTTGTCGATGCCCTCGTCAACGATGCCCTGCCGAAGAGCCCGCGCAAGCCGGGGTACGTGCCCTGCACCTACTTATGGATTGTGGAGGGTGATACGTTCCTTGGCTCCCTGGCCATCAGGCACGAGCTGAACGATTTCCTCCTCAACGAGGGCGGGCACATCGGCTACAGCGTGGGGCCTTCTGCTAGGCGTCGCGGCCACGCCGCTGCCGCTTTGGCCGACGCCCTGCCGATGTCCCGGAGACTGGGAATCGCCCGGGTTCTTCTCACCTGCGATGAGAATAACGCTGGCTCCGGGCGACTATCGAAAAGAACGGCGGCGTCTGCGAGGATACGCGCAACGGCAACGACGCTACTGGATCAACACCGTCTGACCGGTTGACAGCCTGCATCCGGCACCAGAGGGTGGACATTGCCGAAACATCCGTGGGAGGCCACGATACGGGCGCGGTCTGCATCGATTCTCCCGCTGGATCCGGCAAGCGTCAGCACTGCAGTGCCGCATGGATTCGCTGGTTCGATCAGGATCTCATCGGGACTTTCATGATGTTTCGCCACGATCCCATCATCCACTCACCCGACTCGAACACAAATGGCTGCAGGCGCTCGTGCTGTTGCAAGTCCCCCGCCACGGCCGACATTTCAATCCGATTCTGCAGAACCGTCGCGTTGGCCCGCTGCTGTCGAGCTACTTCCGCGCGCACATCCTGGGTGGGATGAGGAACGGCGGGGTGAGGAGCCGCCTTATCACGCACCCGTATTCGTCCTCGCCCATCATGCACGTGAGCCCCTCGAGATGCAGGGCGGCACCACGTTCAACTTCGTGACCGATGGGATCGAATCGGCGCTGGCCCAGGCCCGGAAGGTCGCCGGCAGCAAGGACGTGGCCATTGCCGGCGGAGCGACGACCGTCCAGCAATACCTATCGGCGGGGCTGATCGACGAGCTGCGGCTCCACATCTCGCCCATCCTCCTGGGTGCGGGCGAACGGCTGCTCGACGGCGTCGCGAACCTCAAGCTTGAACCGACGGAAATGAGCGGTACCCGCCTCGTTACCCATGCGCTACCGGGTAATCCGCTGAAAAGCTGACGCTTGATCGGCGGACACCGCTGGAGCGGACGTAACGGTACCCGCATGCGGGCTGCCGCTAGACGCGCGTTGCGAAGGACTCCACCTTGGCTGGATCCCGCTCGACGACGTCGCCCAGCACGCCGTCAATCCGGTCCAGAGTCTCCTGGCCCAGCGCGAGGTCAGCGGCCTTGACAGTGGCGTCGAGCTGCTCAGGTCGGCTGGCACCGACAATCGCCGCGGAAACGTTGGGGTTCGCCAACACCCAAGCCACGGCCAGGGTAGCCAGCGGCACACCGAGATCCGCGGCAATCGGCTTGAGCTTCTCCACGCGCTCCAGCACCTCGGGTTGCATGAACTTGTGCTCAGTCTTCAGCCCGCCGTCGTCGGCGGTGAAACGGCTGCCGGCCGGTACGGTGGAGGCACCGTACTTGCCGCTCAGCACGCCTTGGGCCAGCGGCGACCAGCACACCTGGGTGATCCCGAGCTCTTCGCAGACCGGCACCACTTCAGGTTCGATCACGCGCCACAGCATGTTGTACTGCGGCTGGCTGGAGACGAACTGGATGCCCAGTTCGGCCGCCAACGCGGCGCCCGCGCGGATCTCCGCCACGGTCCATTCCGAGACGCCGATGTAGTGGGCCTTCCCGGCACGGACGATATCCGCAAAGGCACCCATCGTCTCCTCGAGCGGGGTCTCGTAGTCATAGCGGTGCGCCTGGTAGACGTCCACGTAGTCCATCTGCAAGCGGCGCAGCGAACCGTTGATGGATTCCATGACGTGCTTGCGGGACAGGCCACGGTCGTTCTTCCCGGTGCCGGTTGGGAAGAACGCCTTGGTCATGACCTCGATGCCCTCGCGGCGCACACCCTTGAGTGCTTCGCCGAGCATCGTTTCGGCCTTGGTGCCTGCGTAGGCGTCGGCGGTGTCGAAAGTGGTGATGCCAAGGTCCAGGGCCTTGCGCACGCATGCCGTGGCAACATCCTGGTCCACGGTTTCGCCGTGGGTGGCCCAGTTGCCCAGCGCGATCGAGCTGACGTACATGCCGCTGTTGCCGAGTTTGCGATACTGCATAAAGTTTCCTTTCAGAGTTTGCCGGGGTGTCCGGCGGAATACTGAGAATCCGGGGAGGTAGGTGTTGTGCGCAGGGCGCGGGGCGGTGCGGTGGTCTCCCGTACCACTAGGCGTGCCGGACGGGCAAGGTTGGCCGCTTGCCCTCCATGCATGACCTCCAGGAGGATCCGGGCGACGTCCTGTCCTTGTTCGGCCACCTCGTGGTCCATCGTTGTCAGGCCCACGACGTCGCAGAGCTCGTGGTTATCGAATCCGACCACAGAGAAATCCCGGGGAACTTCCAGGCCTGCCTGGCGGAGGACCTTAAGGACCCCGAAGGCCATCTCATCGGAGGCTACAAAAGCCGCGGTCGGAGCGCGTCCAGCGACAAGCAGCCGGGACATGGCCGCCGCGCCCCCAGCGACACTGTTCTCATCGAATTGTTCAAGGGCGTCGTCCAGGGTCAGTCCGGCCTCGGCCAGAGCCTCCCGGTATCCCACCAGCCGCTCCAAGGGCGGCACACCGCCCAAATTGCTGCCCTCCTCATCACGGATGCCGATGAACGCTATCTGCTCATGGCCTAGGTTCAACAGGTGCCTCACAGCAGCCCGCCCGGCCCCGACGTTGTTCACAGACACCGATCCGGCACCCTGCGCTTGAGCCCCAAGCAAAGCCACCGCCTGCCCCTGGGAGGCGAGCGAATCCAGCTCCTCCCTGCTCGGCTGCAGGGCCATGATGATGACCCCGTCCGTACGGCCATGCAAATGCACGGTGCCGAAGAACCTCTGACGCTGTCCGGCAGTGGCGAGCTCGTAGAGGAGTACATCGAATCCGGCCTCCCGGAGCGTGTGCGTGGCCTCGCCAATGACCTTTCCGAAAAACCACTTGGCCAGCACCGGTACCACGATGCCCACGGTCATCGTCCGGCCTGTCGCAAGACGCGACGCAGCCGGGGATGCCGAATACCCTAGCTCATCGGCCGCCTTCTGCACGCGCTTGCGAGTTGCCGTCGAAACACCCGGAACGGAACGCAGCGCACGGGAGACTGTTGATACGGAGACCCCAGCACGTTCCGCCACTGATTCAACGCTTGCTACCATGCAACCTATGCTAGACAAGCATTCCGCAATAACGCAAGCGCTTGCAATGCGTTCAGCGCGTCGCTGACTCCAATGCCGACGCCGGGGACTCATACCCGGGCTGACCGGCTTCAGGGTCTACGCGCCGGACCTCCGTGGGCAGGGCGAGGCGGACAAAACTGGAGGGCGGGTATTCCCTGGCCGAACAGGCCGGCGACGCCGCAGCGATCCTGGACGCCCTCAACGTGCCGAGGGCCGCCGTCGTCGGCTCCTCCAGCGGCGGCTACATCGCCCAGCAGCTCGCCATTTCCCATCCACAAAAGGTTGCCGCGCTGGTGTTGGTGGGCTGTCCCCTGAGCCTCCACGGGCGGGCCCCTTCGCCGACGAATTGGACCGCCTGACGGACCCCCTCGACGAGGACTGGGTCCGGGATTCCCTGTCCTGGTTTACCCTGCTGCACGAAGCTCCGCAGTGGTTCGTTGAGGAAGCGGGAACCATCAACGCGCCCACGCTGATCCTGTGGGCGCAGGACGGCTTGCTGTCACGCAGCGACCAGGAACCCTAGCCACCCGGATCCCCGGCTCAGGGCTGAAGGTGTACCCCGGAGTGGCACATCTGGTGCTGTGGGAGTGCCCGGAACAAGTGGCGGAAGATACGACGGCGTTCCTCAGCTTGCTCGGTTGAGGTCAGGCACCAAACCAGCGGCCGCCGTCGTTATTCCCGACGGCGGCCGCCCGGCAGGCGCTCAGCTGAGGTATCCGTTCGGGTTGAGGACGTACTTGGTGGCCGCTCCGGCGTCGAACTCGGCATAGCCCCTGGGCGCATCCTCCAGGGTGATCGCCTTCGCGTTCACGTTCTTGGCGATGCTCACCTTTTCATGCAGGATGGCCATCATCAGTTGCCGGTTGTACTTCATCACCGGGCATTGTCCGGTGGTGAAGCTGAGCGACTTGGCCCAGCCGGTGCCCAGGCTCAGGCTCAGCGCACCCTTCTTGGCAGCTTCGTCTACGCCTCCCGGATCGCCGGTGACGTACAGCCCGGGAATGCCCAGCGCACCGCCGGCCGCGGTGACTTCCATCAGCGAGTTCAGCACCGTGGCAGGTGCCTCCTTGGCGTCATGGCCGTGGCCGCGCGCTTCGAAGCCCACCGCGTCCACGCCGCAGTCCACTTCCGGGACGCCCAGGATCTGATCGATCTGCTCCGCGGGGCCACCCTCCGCGAGGTCAATCGTTTCGCACCCAAAGCTGCGCGCCTGCGCCAGCCGGTCGGCGTTCAAGTCCCCCACAATCACGACGGCGGCACCCAGCAGGTGCGCGCTGGTGGCCGCTGCGAGGCCAACAGGCCCGGCGCCGGCCACATACACGGTGGAGCCGACGCCCACCCCGGCCGTCACGGCGCCGTGGAAGCCCGTGGGGAAAATGTCCGACAGCATGGTCAGGTCCATGATCTTTTCCAGGGCCTGGTCCTTGTCCGGGAACTTCAGCAGGTTCCAGTCTGCGTACGGAACCAGCACGTAGTTGGCCTGGCCGCCCACCCAGCCGCCCATGTCCACGTAGCCGTAGGCGCTGCCGGGGCGGTCCGGATTGACGTTCAGGCAGATCCCGGTCTTGCGTTCCTTGCAGTTCCTGCAGCGGCCGCAGGCGATGTTGAAGGGCACCGAACAGATGTCCCCGACCTTGATGAACTCGACGCCGGGACCCAGCTCCACCACTTCGCCGGTGATCTCATGCCCCAGCACCAGGTTCGAGGGGGCGGTGGTGCGTCCGCGGACCATGTGCTGGTCCGAACCGCAGATGTTGGTGGCAACGGTTTTCAGGATGACCCCGTGGGGTACTGTGCGCCCCACGTTCGCCGGATTCACGCCGGGTCCGTCCTTGAGTTCGAAGCTTGGGTAGTCGATGTCGATCAGTTCGACCTTGCCCGGTTCCTTATAAGCAACGGCTTTGTTTCCAGTCATCAGTGCTCTCCTCTCTCGGCACGGCACGCCTTCGTGGGGCAGCCGTGAGTTGTGAAGTGTTGCGATGGAACCCCCCAGGTGCAGGGCCTGCCCGTGGCTTGAGCAGCTGGATGTTTTCCTGGCGTTGGAGGTCTGGCCAGTCTAGGCATGCCGGTCCGAAGGGTCCATAGCCCGAACCCCCTATTTGCTCCCCTGCCGGGGGTGCTTTCGCTCGGCGTGGTCGCACCATCGGTGCCGGCAGTGGCCTCGGAGAGATGCGCTGACCGCGCCCGTGATCGGCAAACCGCTCCGGCCCGTCACCCGTGAGCGTGCTGCAGCACAAAGCCCGGCGAAAGCGTCAGGACGCGGGCCACGCGGGTGTCGAGGAGCGCATTCGTGGAGGTCTGGAATGGATTAGGCATGAACGGGAAACATTACTGGAGTTCCCGGGCGGACGCCTCTGCGGAATTCAGGCCGCCCGTCGCGGCCCCAACACCACGTTGACGGGCTCCCTTAGGCCGTCAAGAGCTCAGTTGCGTACTTATTCAGAGGCACTCCGTGGTTTGCGGCTTCTATTACAAGCTTTCGGTGGAGCTCAGGGGGTACCCGAAGGTTGAGCCTGCCGCTAAACGTCTGGCTGGAAATGGGAAGAGGCACAGCTTCTCCAGACTGCCTGAGTTCCTCAATGACATCTGACACCAGACGTTCGAGGCCACGGAGAGCCTCGAATTGATCCTCATCGAGCCACGACAAGGATGGGAACTCAAGGACAGTGGCGACGAACTCCTCGTCCTCTTGCGACCACTGCACTGAGTAACGGTATTGTGCAGCCTCGGACGGCACGGCTGCTTTTCGAGTAGACATCTAGTGCTCCTTGCTCCGATCGATGGCGGCTATGATTTGCTTCACCTGGTAAGGCTCCGCCTTGCCATTCTTGTTCTGTAGGTTGATTCTGGGATCACCCTCCCAGGGCATTTTTAAGATTGCATTGTGGCTGCCTGAACCCGACCGCGGCTTCCCAAAATAGTGAATGCAAAGTTTGAGTATGTCGCTGTAGGAGACGTTTTCGGGTGAGCTTCTGGCCTGCTTTTCGATCTTAGAGATACTAGCCACACGCCAATGGTGCCACTTTTGGCACCGCTCTTCAAGCAGTACCTCGTGACGCAGGACTCCAGATCCGCGGGCCATCTACACCCTCGGGCTTGAAGATAGCAAGCATGATGGCGCAGCTCGAATGAATGTCTCCAATAGCGCAATCCCTGAGCCCGCCACGGCTACCGCCTGGCTGCCCCGCCAGCCATGGTCGCGGTCAGGCTACTTGTCATAGATGTCGCGTCGATGCCCCATCGAGAGCACAAACACGATCAGTTCCTGATCCCTGACTTGATAGATGATTCTGTAGTCCCGGACCCTGACGCGCAACTGCCCCGGCCTGCCCACCAAAGACTTGGCAGCCGGGGGCCGGGGATTCTCAGCAAGCAGGCTGAGGGCGTTGAGCAGGATCGCCTGCACGGGTCGATCAAATTTCTGCAGCTGCTTGCGGGCTGCACTGGATAACCGGACTTCATAGTGGCTATCCGCCAAGTTCAATGCCCAGTTCCGCTGCCACATCCTTCAGCGAGTACGTCGGCTCTCCGGCGTCCGTTGCGGCCAGGGCGCGGTCCGCCGCCGCCATGTCCTCTGCATCCTCCAACGCTTGCAGCGCCCGCTCCGCCAATTCCGGATCCATGACCACGGCCACGGCCCTGCCATGGCTCAGGACGCGGACAGGTTCCCGGCGCGCCGAATCCAGGGTTTCAGCCCACCGCTGTCTCGCCACTGTTGCACTGACATCAGTCATGGCTAAATTGTACAATTTAGCCATTGGACCGTCCACCGCTCGGGAAGAAACCCTGAGCAGCTTGACCCGGCCGGTACCCTTAACCAGTGACTTTGACGCAACCGCCACAGCTCGCCGACCCCGTGATCAGCTCTTTGGTGGGCGCCACCTCAATGGCCCGCGGCCGCACCTATGCGCGCAAGGGCGCCGTTCTAAGCGTCGAGTGGAATCCTAAGGACCTGGTGCTGAAAGGCAAGGTCCAGGGCGCTCGCGGCGCCCCCTATCGGACCAAAGCGTCATTCAAAACCGGCATCAACGGCTTGCGCCTTGAATGGGGCGATTGCTCCTGCCCCATGGCATACAACTGCAAGCACGTGGCCGCGCTGCTTCTGGAAATCAGCAGCGGGCCAGCAATGGAGCAATTGCCGCTTATCGCGATCCCCTCCACGGCTGCCCGGACCGCCGCCCCGACCAAGCTGCGGCCCCCTGCGCCAATGAAGACCGCTCCGGCTCCCTGGCAGCGGCAGCTCGACAGCCTTCTTCACCCGCAGCCGACTCCCCGCAACACAGCCTTCAACTCCGGCCCTGGCCCCATCACCGCCACAACACTCCAGCTCGGCGTGCAGTTGGACCTGCAGGAAACAGCACCGGGCCGGACCTGGTCCCAGCAAGGACTCAACGATCCCTGGGTCAACCAATCAGCCTCCGCCATCAGCCTGACGGCCCGGCCGGTGAAGCTGGGTGTCAAGGGCAAGTGGGTGACTGGCCAGCTTCGGTGGGACACCTTCGGACGTTCCCACTACTACGGCTACCAACGCGAGGAATTCAGGCCGGAACAGGTCCGCTGGATGCGCACCTTTGCCGCCGTCTACGCCATCGAAGGCTCTCAGGCAACCAGCACACACCTTCCCCTGGACCAATTCAACAGCCCACTGCTTTGGCAACTTCTGGCTGAAGCGCGTGACGTCGGAGTGGCGCTGGTCGCCGCAAAGTCCGGCGACGCCGTCGTGATTCATGATCCTGTCAGCGTTTCGCTGGATCTCCGCGATCACGACGGCGGGCTGCGGCTGGCCCCGCACGTCGCCCTGAGCGGTGGTACCAATTCCCCCGACCACCGCGCGATGGGCATGATCGGCCAGCCCGGCCACGGCGTGTTCTGGTGGGATTCCTCCACCGGTCCGGGCACCACCACGGCACCGCGTGGCTTCCACCTCGCCCCGAGCGTCTCGCCCGTCCCGGAGGCCCTCCGGCCGCTGATCCGGCATCGCACGGAACTGCTGGTTCCGACGTCGGCCCGCAGTTCCTTCCTGGGAGCCAGCTTCCCGCAACTGGCACAGGCCACCGATGTTGTTTCCAGCGATTCCTCAGTGGATCTGCCGCAGATCCTGCCGCCGGAGCTGGTGCTGACCGCCACCCACGAGTCGCCCACCCTGCAGATTCAATGGCACTGGGAGTACACTTCAGCGGGCACCGTCACCCGCCAGCCCTTGCCCGACGCCAGCAACGGATACCGCAATCACGCCTTCGAAGACCAACTCCTGGCGCAGATGGCCGGAGTCCTGGCCCCGTTTCCCTCCGCCTGGCAGGAGCAGTTCCCGGACAATCCGTCCGGCCACCCCGGCAGCACCGAGCCGACCTTACTCAGAGGCGTGGCCGCCGCCCGGTTCACTAACGATGCGCTGCCCTTGTTGGAACAGCTCGAGCATGTCCGCGTAGTCATCACGGGCCCGGCGCCGGACTACAGCGAGCTGACGGACAGTCCGCTGGTCAGCGTCAGCACCAAGGGAACGGACGACGGCGACTGGTTTGATTTGGGCGTCACCGTCACCCTGGGCGGGGAAGACATCCCCTTCGACCTGCTGTTCCGCGCCCTGGCTGCAGGCGATGAACACCTGATGCTGGCCAGCGGCAGGTACTTCCGGCTCGACCAGCCCGAGTTCCTCCAGCTGCGTCGGCTGATCGAGGAAGCCAGGGCACTGCAGGACCAGGAGGGGCCCCTGCGGATCAGCCGGTACCAGGCCGGCCTCTGGGACGAGTTCGAGGAACTGGCTGCCACCGCCGACCGGGCCGATTCCTGGCAGCGCAGCGTTGGAGGGCTGCTGCGGTTCTCGGAGATGCTGGACGTGCCGCAGCCGGCGGGCCTCGTCGCATCGTTGCGGCCTTATCAGCAGGACGGCTTCAACTGGCTGGCCTTCCTGTGGGAGCAGGGCCTGGGCGGCGTGCTCGCCGACGATATGGGTCTGGGCAAAACACTGCAAGCCATCGCTCTGATCTGCCACGCGAAAAACGGCATCGGCGCACCGGAGCGGGACCAAACCGCACGGCACCCTTTCCTGGTGGTCGCCCCTACCTCCGTGGTGCCCAACTGGGCCACGGAAATCGGACGGTTCGCCCCCGGGCTGCGCGTCGCCGCTGTTGCCGACACGCTGCAGCGCAGCGGAACGGATCCGGCGGCACTCGCTGCAGCGTCCGACGTCGTGATTGTCTCCTACACACTGTTCCGGCTGGACTACGAGGCCTACGCCGCCCAGGAATGGGCCGGGCTGCTGCTGGACGAGGCGCAGTTTGTGAAGAATCCGGCTACGAAGGCAAGCCAGAATGCGCGCCGTTTCCCCGCCCCGTTCAAGCTCGCAATTACTGGCACGCCCATGGAGAACAACCTGATGGAGTTGTGGTCCATGTTCGCCATCACCGCTCCCGGGCTGTTCCCGTCGTCGAAGAACTTCGCGGACTACTACCAGAAACCGGTGGAGAAAGACGGGGACGCGGAGAGATTGGCGCAATTGCGGCGCCGGATCCGGCCTCTGATGATGCGCCGCACCAAGGACCTTGTGGCCAAGGATCTTCCCGCCAAGCAGGAACAGGTGCTGGAGCTGGATTTGGCGCCGCGGCACCGCACCATTTACCAGCGGCACCTGCAGCGCGAACGGCAAAAAGTCCTGGGGTTGCTTGATGATATGAACAAGAACCGCTTCGCGATCTTCAAGTCCCTCACCATGCTCCGGAGGCTCAGCCTGGACGCGTCCCTGGTCGACGAGAAATACGCGTCCGTCCCGTCCAGCAAACTTGATGCCCTGCTGGAGCAACTCGGCGACATCGTATCCGAGGGACACCGCGCCCTGATCTTCAGCCAGTTCACCGGCTTCCTGGGCAAGGCCGCGGCACGGCTCGACGCTGAAGGCATCCAGTACGCCTACCTGGACGGCAAGACCCGCCGGCGCGGCGAGGTGATCGATCAGTTCAAGTCCGGAAGCGCACCGGTGTTCCTCATCAGCCTCAAAGCAGGCGGATTCGGCCTGAACCTGACTGAGGCGGACTACGTATTCCTGCTGGACCCCTGGTGGAATCCTGCGTCAGAGGCGCAGGCCGTTGACCGCACGCACAGGATCGGCCAGAACCGGAACGTCATGGTCTACCGGCTGGTGGCCAAGGACACCATCGAGGAGAAAGTCATGGCGCTCAAGGAACGAAAGGCCAAGCTGTTCACCGCCGTCCTGGACGACGACGCGATGTTTGCCTCAGCACTGACGGCGGATGACGTGAGGGGCCTGTTCGACGGCTGAGCGGATCGACGACGGCGTCGCCTACCGCCTGTCCCTCACAGCACCTTTGAGAGGAACGCCTTGGTCCGGTCCTGCTGGGGATTGCCCAGCAGCTCACGGGGCGGGCCCGCCTCGACCACCACGCCGCCGTCCATAAAGGCGATGGAGTCCGCCACTTCGCGGGCAAAGCCCATCTCGTGCGTCACCACGATCATGGTCATGCCGCTCGTGGCCAGCTCCTTCATAACGTCCAGCACCTCACCCACCAGCTCCGGGTCCAAGGCACTGGTCGGTTCGTCGAAGAGCATCAGCTTCGGATCCATGGCCAGCGCCCGGGCGATGGCCACGCGCTGCTGCTGCCCGCCGGACAGGTGCGCCGGGTAGTGATCCGCTTTGTCCCCCAGCCCGACGCGCTCCATCAGCTCCCTGGCGCGCAGGGTGGCTTTGGCCTTCGGAATGCGTTTGACCCGCATCGGCGCCTGGATGATGTTTTCCAGCGCCGTCATGTGCGGAAAGAGATTAAACCGCTGGAACACCATGCCGATGTCGCGGCGCTGGAGCGCTGCTTCCTTGGGCTTGAGCTCATGGAGTTTGTCGCCCTTTTGCCGGTAACCCACCAGCTGCCCCTCCACGAAGAGGCGGCCGGCGTCGATCTTTTCAAGGTGGTTGATACAGCGGAGGAACGTGGACTTGCCGGAGCCGCTGGGCCCCACGATGCACAGCACTTCGCCGGCCTGGACTTCCAGGCTGATGCTGCGCAGCACGTTGTTGGAACCGAAGCTCTTGGAGATCCGGTCTGCGGTCACCATCGGAGTAGCGCTCATCCTTTGCCTCCCAAATCATTGCCCAGTGGCGCAGCAGTCACTGCCGCCGCCCCAGGATCACTTTCCGACGCCGGTCCCGCCTGCCGCCGTCCCGTTCCGCGTGAGAAACGCTTCTCGATGAAGTGCTGCCCCACCATCAGGACAGACGTGAACAGGAGGTACCAGATCGATGCCACGATGAGCAGCGGAACGGGGGTGAAGGTCACCGCGGAGATGCCGCGGGACACCCCGTAGAGGTCGATGCTGAGCGGAATGGCCGCTACGAGTGAGGTGGTCTTGAGCATGGAGATCACCTCATTGCCCGTGGGCGGAATGATGATCTTCATGGCCTGCGGAACCACCACGTACCGCATGGTCTGGCCCCATGACATGGCGAGCGCCGTCGACGCCTCCTCCTGGCCCTCATCCACGGACAGCAGTCCCGCGCGGACAATCTCGGACATGTAGGCGGCCTCATTCAGCGCCAGTCCGATCACCGCGGTGATGTAGAGGTTGGTGAACACGTCGTTGGGAATGGTGATCCACGGTGTCATGAACGGTATCCCGATGGTGAACACGGGGTAGATGAGCGCCACGATGCCCCAGAACACCAGCTGGACGTAGACCGGGGTCCCGCGGAAGATCCACAGATACAGCCAGGCGATGCTCTTGACCACAGGATTCGGCGAGAGCCGCATGATGGCCAGGAGCAGCCCCAGGACGATGGCGCCCATCATGGCGTAGATGGTGAGCGTCAGGGTCACCCAGGCCGCCTGGCTGATCCGGCGGTCGAAGAGGTACTTGCCCACCTCCGCCCAGCCGTAGTCGGGCCGCTGCGAAGCATCCACGATGAACAGCGCCAGCAGGAACACCAGGACGACGGCGATTGAGATCCGCCAGGGGTGGCGCAGGGGAACGGCCACAATGGCGTCCCCCTGCGCTTGAGTTCCGCCGGTTGCGGGGTTGGGCCGCGCCACGGCGGCATGTTTGGGAAGAGTCACGGCTGGTTACTTGGCCGACGACGCCACGTTGAGCGCCGCCGTCTTCACGCCGCCGCTTTCCACGCCCCATTTGGACAGGATCCTGTTGTAGGTGCCGTCGTCGATCAGGGCCTGCAGCGCCTTCTGCAGCACCGGGGTGAACGCGCTCCCCTTGTCCACCGGAATCCCGTAGGGCGCCACTTCAAAGGCATCCCCCGCGGTCTGCAGCTTTTCCTTCGTCTGCGAGATCGCGTACAGGGTCACCGGCGAGTCCGCACTCATGGCGTCCACCTGGCCCACCACCAGGGCGTTGGTGGCCTGGTCCTGCGCGTCGTACTTGAAGATCTCAATGGCGGGTTTGCCCGCGTCCGTGCACGCCTTGGACTTGGCAGGCACTTCGTGGGTGTCCTCATAGGTGGTGGCCTGGACGGCAACTTTCAGGCCGCAGGCGTTGTCCGGGTCCACGGTCTTGCCCTTCGGCGCCGCCCACTGGATGCCCGCCGAGTAATAGTTCACAAAATCCACCTGCTTTTCGCGTTCCAGCGTGTCGGTGAACGACGACATGCCCATGTCGTCCTTTCCCGCCTTAACGGACGGAAGAATGTTGTCGAACGTGCCGATATCAAAATTGACCTTCAGCCCGAGCGAGGCCCCCAACGCATTAGTGAGGTCCACCGACCAGCCGGCCGGGGCGCCGTTGCCATCCTTGAATTCGTTGGGCGGGTAATTGTTGGCCATGCCTACATTCAGGACGCCCGCGGATTTCATTTTCTCCGGCAGCAAAGCGGCAAGTTCCTCATTCTTCTGGACTGCGGTGTCCGCGGAAGAAGACGCTTTATCCGCCGCCGCCGGGGCGCTGTTGTCCACACAACCCGACAGCATAAGTGCTGTTGCGGCGGTCAGGGCAGGGATTAGATAGCGGTTGCGCATTGGATCCTTAGGTGTTTTGAAGATGAAGGTCCGGCACCTCGAAAATTGTGCGATTCCTCGGGATTGCGAAATCAGTGAGGAATTCAGTGGGGCGGCATGGCACCCGTCAATCGGACCGCATTCCGTAAGTCACGGATAGCTTCCGGGCCTCTGGCCTTCAACTCGGAGATCGTGGATGCGCCTACTAGCGTCATGCTAGGCGCAATTCGTTGGAGAAAAGGCCAAAGACACGGCTCGCCCCCGGAATGCGCCGGCCTCAGCTACCGCCCGGCGGCCCCGCCCAGCACCACGTTCACCGGTTCTCGCCCGGCCTGCAGCAACCCGATCTGCTTCCGGATCAGCCGCGCCACCCGCGGCAGCATGGCCGAGCTCGCTCCGCCCACGTGCGGGGTGATCAGGACTCCGGGCGCGGTCCACAGCGGATGATCGCGCGGCAGCGGTTCCGGGTCCGTCACGTCCAGGGCGGCCCGGAGCCTGCCGGACGACGTCTCGCGCAGCAGGGCCTCGGTATCCGCCACCGGCCCGCGGGCCACGTTCACCAGCAGTGCGCCGTCCGGCATGGCCGCCAGGAACCGGGCGTCAACCAGGTGCCGGGTCTGCTCGCTCAGGGGAACGCTGACCACCACAATATCGTGCAGCGGCAGCTGTTCGTACAGGGAATCAATCCCGTGGATCCTGCCGCGTTCATCGTCGCGGCCGCGGCTGGCCAGCCGCGTCACCTCTGTCTCGAACGGCAGCAGCCGGGCCTCAACCGCCTTCCCCACTCCCCCATAACCCACCAGGAGTACCCGCCTGTCGGCCAGGCTGGGGCGCTCGCGGTGGTCCCAGGTCCCCGTCGCCGCATGCCGCACAAAGTCCGGGATCCCCCGCTGGCTGGCGATGATCATGCCCAACGCAAGTTCCGCCGTCGACGTCTCATGCACTCCGGCCGCGTTGGCGAAAAGGCACCCCGCAGGCAAAACCGCCGCGACGCCGTCGTACCCGATCAGCTGGCTCTGCACCAGGCCGACGTCCACGGAGTCCAGCGCAGCCAGCGCCCCTACCCCGCCCATGTAGGGCGGCACCACAATGTCGAACTGGTCGGCCGGCGCCGGGCCGGTCAGGTCCCACAGGAAGAGTTCGACGCCGGCGGACGGCTCGAGCGCGTCCACCAGGTTCTGACTGGGCAGACTCACCCGTAGTTTCGGTGATGCGGGCAAACCGGACATGGGTGCTCCTTCTCTCGACTCACCTGCCAGTTAACCAGCCCCGCGCTACCTGTCGGTCTTGACCACCGTGAACAGCACCGCCGAGTCCTCTTCCGCTTCCAGGCTGTGCAGCCCGTCCGGCACGATCAGGAGATCCCCTGCCTTGCCCTGCCACGACTCCCCGCCAGCCCGCAGCCAGACCGATCCCTTCAGCACGTAGACCGTGGCCTCGCCCGGGTTCTGGTGCTCGCTGAGCTGCGTGCCGGCACGGAATGCCATAACAGTCTGGCGCAGTCTCTTCTCATGCCCGCCGAACGCTGTATCGGCTGCCCGCCCGCTGGGCGCCGCAACAGCGGCAGTGATCTGCTGGCGGGCCAAAGCCTCAATCGATATCTTTTGCATGACGCAACCGTACCTACGATTGCGGGCGTTGCCGAGGGCCGTTCGGCCGCCATTTTTAGCCCACGGCTTATGCCGGCGGTCACCGCACTAGCAGTTGACATCGAGTGCCGTCCGCGCGGCCCCGTACAGCGCGTCCGGTCCGACTGGATTGTCGGGATTGTATGCCGCGGGGTCCCACGATTCCGGCGGGTACGTAATGGCAATTGCCACCTGCCGCTTGGCGTCCGCGCTGGTAACCACCATGGTCCGGTACCCGGCCCAGTCGCCGTCGTGCCCGTAGTAGAAGCCACCGCAGAGGTCCTTCCATCGCAGCAGGCCCATTCCGAAGAAGCCGAAAGGGGCCAGCTGCATCTGCTGGAGGGTGGCCGGCTTCAGGAGCCGCCCCTCCATGAGCGAGGCGTAGAACGTGTTCAGGTCGCCGACAGTCGAGACTACGCCGCCCGCGGGGTTGCCGACGATTGCACCCAAATAGGCCGAGTCCAGCCGTTCGCCGTCAACTTCAAGTTGGCCGTGGATCATGGTGGACGGATGCGTGCCGGTGCCTGTCAAATGCGTGTCCTTCATTCCCAGTGGTTCAAACACATCGTTTCGCAGGATCTCGGCCACTGGCCGGCCGCGAAGGCGCTCCAGCAGGAGGCCGAGCACGAGGTAGTTCGAGTTTGAGTAGTCCGCGCCGCTGCCGGGCGTCCGCACCCATGGCATTGCTCTTGACAAGGCCAGGCTCTCACCAAGCGACAACTTCTGCGTCAACGCCTGGCGGATGGGCCGGGAGCTGAAGAGTTCCTCGTCGTAGCTGGGGATTCCACTTTCGTGCCGCAGGAGATGTGCCACCGTGACGGCGCCCCGGGGATTCACCAGACTGTCGAAGTCGGGGAGGTGGTTCGCCACCGGATCGTCCAGTTGTACGAGGCCTTCCTCCACGAGCTTGAGCACCGAAACTGCCACCATGGATTTCGTGACGCTGCCGATGTGCGTGGAATCCGAGGCTTCAGCCGGTGCTGCGCTGCCCGAGCTGCGGACCCCACCGGCGTGTGACCAGACTTCGCCGTTGATCCGCGCCTCGATCAGGACGGCCGGAGCCCCGAGGTCCAGCATCCGCCTGCTGAAATCCTCCAGACCGGTCCTGTACTTCGCGGCGGCCTGGGTGGTCTGCACCGGCGCCGGTGGGGATCCGGTGCAGCCGGTCAGCATCACAGCGAGGATGGCGGCCAGGACCAGCAAGCGCCGGAGCGGCGGCAGGAGTTTCACTGAACCGGGTTTGGCGGGCTCCGACATGTCAGCACGTCCCTTGTGGGTCGGGAGGCGCCGGGAGCTCGGACGGGCAGGCTGCGCCAATACCGCCCATGTTCCTCAACCCCTCGCGGAGCGTCAAGGCAACGCGTTGACTCATGGAAGATGCGCGCGTAGTGGGTATCGAAGAATCATTTGGTAATGCGCGCGTAGCGGGGTGTCTGCGGCTGCCGGTTCGCCGGTGGGGGTAGGGCTG